>JAZQRT010000117.1:0-10300 GCA_045629725.1 Eubacteriales bacterium
CAAGCGGTGTTCATTCAAACGGATTTTCTCTTGTGAGAAAGGTGTTTGATATAGACAGCAATCCGGGCAGTCTTTACGTTCCGTGTGAGGCTCTTGGCGGAGCATCTATTGCACAAACACTCCTCACACCAACTAAAATATACGTTAAGAGCGTTCTCGCTCTTCTTGAAAAGGTTGACGTTAAGGGAATTTCGCACATCACGGGCGGAGGCTTCTATGAAAATATTCCCCGCTCAATTCCCAAGGGGCTTTCGGCAAAAATCACCAAGTCTGCGATTAAGGTCCTTCCTATTTTTGATTTGATTGCAAAAACAGGTAACGTTCCCGAAAGAGATATGTATAACACTTACAATATGGGTGTTGGTATGAGCATCGTCGTTTCAAAGGAGCAGCTTAACGCAGCGCTCGAAATTCTCCGCGAAAACGGTGAGGATGCTTATGTTATCGGAGAAATCGTCGAATCCGATGACAAGATCACTATAGTTTAATATTTTAAATCACTATCGGCGAGCATATTCAATTCAAAACTGTTTAAGCCCGCCGATAGTTTTTTCATTGAATATCCCAAAAATATAAAAGGAGAAAATATGGAAGCTAATAAGGTGAGGATCGCGGTGCTGGTGTCCGGAGGAGGAACGAACCTTGGGGCACTGATAAAGGCACAGAATTCGGGAATAATCAATAGCGGAAAGATCGAGCTTGTCATATCCAATAAAGCAGGTGCATATGCACTTACAAGAGCGGAAAAGGCAGGCATTAAAAGTGAAGTGGTACTGAAAAAGGAGCTTGGTTCACAGGCGGCGTTTGAGGAAAGGATCGTAGAGCTTTTAGAGAAAAACGATATCGATATTATAGTTCTTGCAGGATTCATGGCGATACTCAGCGAGAGCTTCACATCACGGTTCCCAAAGCGTATTATAAACGTACATCCATCTCTGATACCTGCATTTTGCGGAAAAGGATTTTACGGACTTGTGCCCCACGAAAAGGCGCTTGAAAAAGGCGTTAAGGTTACGGGAGCCACTGTGCATTTTGTAAATGAGATACCCGATGGCGGCGAGATCATAATGCAGAAGGCAGTTTATATCAAAGAGGACGATACGCCCGAAACACTTCAGAAAAGAGTCATGCGCCTTGCAGAGTGGAAGATACTTCCTCTGTCTGTTGAAAAGGTGTGCGGTGATATAATGAAAGAAAGAGGATAAATAAAATGAATATTTACAAGATCAATGATATTGCAGAGCTTATAAAAGATAATTCATATGTAGGCAGAGGAATCGTGCTCGGTAAGACTGCGGATGCTAAGAAGGCAGTTGCGGCTTACTTCATTATGGGTAGATCTGCTAACAGCCGTAACCGTGTTTTCACAGAGAAAAACGGTGAGATATTCACAGAACCCTTTGACGCATCAAAGGTTGAGGACCCCAGCCTTATTATCTATGCGGCTATCCGTTCATATGAGAACAAGCTTATTGTTACAAACGGAAACCAGACAGACACAATTTATGATGGACTTGTTGCGGGAAAGAGCTTTTCAGCAGCTCTTACAGCACGTGAATTTGAGCCTGATGCACCTAACCTTACCCCCAGAATCAGCGGTATGATCACATTTGCCGACTCGGATTTCACATATGAAATGAGCATTCTTAAGAGTGCGGATGCAGAGGGAACTGCTTGTAACAGATATACATTCTCTTATCCCTCACTTGCAGGTCTCGGACATTTCATTCATACATACGTATGCGACGGTAATCCCATTCCCACATTCCAGGGTGAGCCCGAAAGAGTTGCTATTCCTAACGATATTGATGGATTCACAACAAATCTTTGGAATGCACTTGATGAGAACAATAAGATTTCTCTCTACGTACGCTACATAGACCTTGAAAGCGGCGAGAGCCAGTCAAGAATGATAAATAAGAACAAATAAGGTAAAAGGAGATTAAAAATGAAAGAACTTGAACTCAAATACGGTTGTAACCCTAATCAAAAGCCTTCAAAAATTTTTATGCATGACGGCTCCGATCTTCCTATAAAGATCCTCAACGGTAAGCCCGGTTATATTAATTTCCTTGATGCCTTCAACTCATGGCAGCTTGTTAAGGAGCTGAAGGAGGCTCTTGGACTTCCTGCAGCAACGTCCTTCAAGCACGTAAGCCCTACGTCTGCGGCAGTTGGATTCAAGCTTTCCGAGGAGCTCAAGAAGGCTTGCTTTGTTGATGATATTGAGGGTCTTGACGAATCTCCCCTTGCTTGTGCCTATGCAAGAGCAAGAGGAACTGACAGAATGTGCTCCTTTGGTGACTGGGTGGCACTTTCCGACGTATGTGACAAGACAACTGCTCTTATGATCAAGAGAGAGGTTTCGGACGGTGTTATCGCACCCGGATATGAGCCCGAAGCACTTGAGATACTTCTTGAAAAGAGAAAGGGCACTTACAATATCGTTGAGATCGACCCGAACTACGTTCCTGCTGTAACAGAGCATAAGCAGGTATTCGGTATTACCTTTGAGCAGGGAAGAAACAATTTCGAAATCAACAAAGCCCTTCTTGAAAATATAGTAACCCAGAATAAGGATCTTCCCGAGGATGCAAAGAGAGACCTTGTTGTTGCTCTTATCACTCTTAAGTATACACAGTCAAATTCCGTATGTTATGCAATTGACGGACAGGCTATCGGTGTTGGTGCAGGTCAGCAGTCAAGAATCCACTGTACAAGACTTGCGGGAACAAAGGCTGACACATGGTTCCTCCGTCAGCATGAGAAGGTTTTGAACCTTCCTTTCAAGGATACTATCGGCAGACCCGACAGAGATAACGTAATTGACGGATATATCAACAAGAACGAAGAGGACGTATGTGCTGACGGTAACTGGCAGAAGTATTTCACAGAGCAGCCCGCTCCCTTTACAAACGAGGAGATCAAGGAATATCTTTCCTCCATTTCCGGTGTATCTCTTGGATCAGACGCTTTCTTCCCCTTTGACGATAATATCGACAGAGCAAAGAAGAGCGGAGTTTCCTATATCGCTGAGCCCGGCGGATCAAAGAGAGATGACGTTGTAATCGAGCGTTGCAATAAGTACGGAATGGTAATGGCGTTCACAGGAATGCGTTTGTTCCATCACTGATAAAGAAACGGAAATTTTAACATGAAAATAATGGTTGTAGGCGGTGGCGGCAGAGAGCATGCCATCATCAAAAAGATAAAAGAAAACAAAAATGTTGAAAAAATATATGCACTTCCCGGAAACGGCGGTATCGCGCGTGACGCAGAGTGCGTAAAGATCGGCGCAAAGGATATTGATGCTATCGTTGACTTTGCAGTTGAAAACGGAGTAGATTATGCAGTTGTTGCTCCGGACGATCCCCTCGTTCTCGGTGCTGTTGATGCACTTGAAGCAAAAGGAATTCCTTGCTTCGGACCCAACAAAGCTGCAGCGATCATTGAAGGAAGTAAGGTTTTTTCCAAGAATCTTATGAAAAAGTATGGTATTCCTACGGCAGAGTATGAGGTTTTTGAGGACGCAGAAAAGGCACTCAAGTACCTTGAGGATGCCCCCATTCCCACAGTTATTAAGGCGGACGGACTTGCTCTCGGTAAGGGCGTTATTATTGCAACAACAAGGGATGAGGCAAAGGATGCTGTTCGCTCAATGATGATGGAGGGAATGTTCGGTGCAAGCGGAAGCCGCGTTGTTATTGAAGAATTCCTCACAGGTCCCGAGGTGTCCGTGCTTTCCTTTACAGACGGAAAGACCGTCGTTCCCATGGTTTCATCAATGGACCACAAAAGAGCAGGAGACAACGACACAGGACTTAATACGGGCGGAATGGGTACAATTGCACCCAACCCATGTTATACCAATGAAGTCGCAAAGGAATGTATGGAAAAGATATTCCTTCCCACAATAAATGCTATGAATGCAGAGGGACGCACCTTTAAAGGATGTCTTTACTTCGGTCTTATGATAACCCCCAAGGGTCCCAAGGTGATTGAATATAACTGCCGCTTTGGTGATCCCGAAACGCAGGTAGTTCTTCCTCTTCTTAAAAGTGACCTTCTTGATATTATGATGGCAGTAACGGAAGAAAGACTTTCTGAGGTTCCCGTTGAATTTAAGGATGAATCTGCATGCTGTGTAATCATGGCATCAAACGGATATCCTCTTGCATACAAGAAGGGATTTGAGATCGCACTCCCCGAGGGTGAGGAGGACAAGATCTATATTGCCGGTGCGGAAGAAAAGGAAGGAAAGCTTCTCACAAACGGAGGCAGAGTTCTCGGTGCAACCGAAATTGCTCCCACTCTTGAAGAAGCAGTTGAAAAGGCATATGCCCTTGTTTCCAAGACTTCATTTGAAAATGCTTTTTACCGTAAGGATATTGGAAAAAAAGCACTTGATATAATTAAGAACTGCAAGGAGTAAATAATGGTTTACAGAATATATGTTGAAAAAAAGGAAGGTCTTGCACATGAGGCGAGTGCCCTTTTGTCCGAGCTTCGCAACCTTCTCGGTATAACAAATCTTGAGGGCGTACGTATACTTAACAGATACGATGCTGAAAATATAACGGAAGAGCTTTTTGCAGAGGCTGTTAATACTGTTTTTTCCGAGCCTCAGCTTGATATAGCAACAGATTGCTTTGATGCAAAGGGAGCAAAGGTATTTGCGGTTGAATTCCTTCCCGGTCAGTTTGATCAGAGAGCGGATTCCGCATCCCAGTGTATTCAGATCATTTCCTGTCTTGGACGTCCCACTATTCGTACTGCAAAGGTATATATCCTTGAGGGTGCGCTTACAGATTCGGACGTAGCGCAGATCAAAAAGTATGTAATTAACCCTGTTGAAGCAAGAGAGGCTTCACTTGAAAAGCCCGAAACTCTTGAAATGAATTATGAGATCCCCACAGAAGTAGCAACTCTTTCGGGATTTATCGCACTTGACGAAGCCGGACTTGCAGAGTTTGTATCAAAATACGGACTTGCGATGGATCTTGATGATATTAAATTCTGTCAGAAGTATTTTAAGGACGAGGAAAAGCGTGATCCTACGATTACCGAGATCAAGATGATAGACACATATTGGTCCGACCACTGCCGTCACACAACGTTCCTTACTACTATCGACAGTGTTAAATTTGAAGACGAGCTTCTTCAGAAAACATATGACGAGTATATAAAGACAAGAGAAGCTCTTGGCAGAACAAAGCCTCAGAATCTTATGGATATTGGTACGCTTGCTGCAAAATATCTTAAGAAAACAGGAAAGCTTCAGAAGCTTGACGAGTCTGAGGAGATAAATGCTTGTACAGTTAAGGTTGAGGTTGAAGTAGACGGTGTAAAAGAGCCTTGGCTTCTCCTTTTCAAGAACGAAACACATAACCACCCCACAGAGATCGAGCCCTTTGGCGGAGCGGCAACCTGTATCGGCGGAGCGATCCGTGACCCTCTTTCCGGAAGATCATATGTATACGCAGCAATGAGAGTTACAGGCGCGGCTGATCCCACAAAGCCCGTTTCAGAAACTATCAAGGGTAAGCTTCCTCAGAGAAAGATCGTTCAGACGGCTGCTGCAGGATATTCCTCCTACGGTAACCAGATCGGTCTTGCAACAGGTATGGTAGATGAGCTTTACCACGAGGGCTATGCGGCAAAGAGAATGGAGATCGGTGCAGTTATTGCGGCTGCTCCCGAGTGTAACGTTCGCCGTGAAAGACCTGAGGATGGAGATATCATCATCCTTCTTGGCGGAAGAACAGGACGCGACGGATGCGGAGGCGCAACAGGTTCATCCAAAAAGCACACAATGGAATCTCTTGAAACCTGTGGAGCAGAGGTACAGAAGGGTAATGCACCTGAGGAAAGAAAGCTTCAGAGACTTTTCAGAAATTATGAAGCAAGCAGAATGATAAAGCGTTGTAACGACTTTGGTGCAGGCGGTGTATCCGTTGCAGTAGGTGAGCTTGCAGACGGGCTTGATATCGACCTCAATGCTGTTCCCAAGAAGTATGACGGACTTGACGGCACAGAGCTTGCTATCAGTGAGTCACAGGAAAGAATGGCGGTTGTTGTTGAAGCTAAGGACGTTGAAAAATTTATGGCACTTGCTCTTTCCGAAAACCTTGAGGCAACTGTTGTTGCAAAGGTAACGGAGGAACCCAGACTTCGTATGCACTGGAACGGAAAGACGATCGTTGACATTTCACGCGAGTTCCTTAACTCCAACGGAGCAGAGAAGCATATAAACGTAACACCCAAAAATACAGCAGATTATTCAAAGGATATCCCCGTTGACTTTGAAGAAGGATATAAGGCACTTGTAAAGGATCTTAATGTGTGCGGCAAGAGAGGACTTTCCGAGCGTTTTGACTCAACGATCGGCGCAGGAACTGTTCTTATGCCCTTTGGCGGAAAGCATCAGCGTACACCCATTCAGGCGATGGTTCATAAGATTTCCGTTGAGGAAAAGCATACTGACACAGTATCCTATATGTCATGGGGTTACAATCCCTATATTACAGAAAAAAGCCCCTACCACGGTGCATATCTCGCAGTGGTAGAAAGCGTTGCGAAGCTTGTTGCAACCGGCGCTTCCTTTGAGGACGTATACCTCACCTTCCAGGAATATTTTGAGAAGATAGCAAAGGATCCCGTACGTTGGGGTAAGCCCCTTTCAGCACTTCTCGGCGCATTCAAGGCACAGATGGATCTTGAGATTGCTGCAATCGGCGGTAAGGACTCCATGAGCGGTTCCTTTGAGGATCTTGACGTACCTCCCACACTTGTTTCCTTTGCGGTAACAACAGGTAAGGTTGATGAGGTAATTACAAACGAATTCAAGAAGGCGGGAAGCCACGTTGTGCTTATCCGTCCCGAATACGATGAAAACGGACTTCCCGTAACAGAATCCTTGAAGGATTGCTTTAAAAAGGTTACAGGCCTTATGCGCGAGGGTAAGGTATATTCAGCGTATACACCTACCTACGGCGGTATAGCTGAAGCAGTGCTCAAGATGGCGATAGGTAACGGCTTTGGATTTGACTATGCGGAAAGCCTTGCACTTTCTGATATCTTCGGATATAACTACGGAGCATTCCTCCTTGAAACAGACGATAAGACCATTGGCGAATACGTTGGTACAGTAACTGACAAGGGCGAGATCACATATGCAGGAAATAGTCTGTGCATGTGCTGTCTTGACCGTGAATATGAAGGTAAGCTTGAGGGAGTATACCCCACTCTTGAGGGCAAGAACGTTAAGGCGTATGAGAATTTTGAGTTTAAGTGCGAAACACGTGTTGCACCTGCTGTTAAGGTTGCAAAGCCCAAGGTTCTTATTCCCGTATTCCCCGGAACGAACTGCGAATTTGATACTGCCAAGGTAATGCGCGATGCAGGTGCCGAGGCTAAGATATTCGTTATAAACAACCTTACTTCTGATGGTATTTCAAGAAGCGTTGAGGACTTTGCAGCGGAGCTTAAGACTTCCCAGATGGTATTTGTACCCGGAGGATTTTCCGGCGGTGACGAGCCCGACGGATCAGGTAAATTCATTATGGCATTCTTCAGAAATGCGGCTGTTAAGGAACAGATACACGATCTTCTTAAGAATCGTGACGGCCTTATGGCAGGTATCTGTAACGGCTTCCAGGCTCTTGTTAAGCTCGGTCTTGTTCCTTATGGCGAGATCATTGATACAGATGCAGACTGTCCCACACTTACCTATAATACTATCTCACGTCACCAGTCCAAGATCGTAAGAGTTAGAATTGCTTCCAACAAGTCACCTTGGCTTGCCGCAACAAATGTTGGCGACGTATATAACGTTGCCATCTCCCATGGTGAAGGTAGATTCCTTGCAAATGATGATGTTGTAAGAGAGCTTGTAAAGAACGGACAGATTGCAACACAGTACGTTGACCTTGCAGGTAACGCAACAAGCGATATCAGATATAATCCCAATGATTCAGTATATGCAATTGAGGGTATCACTTCTCCCGACGGACGTGTTATCGGTAAGATGGGACACAGTGAACGTATCGGAAACGGACTTTATAAGAACGTATACGGTGAGTATGATATGAAGATGTTTGAATCTGCAGTAAAGTATTTCAAGGAGATTAAGTAAAATGGCATATTTATCCGATATTGAGATCGCACAGGCGGCGACTCCTAAAAATATAACAGAAATTGCCGAGAATGCGGGCATTGATGAAAAATATATTGAGCCTTACGGAAAATATAAGGCAAAGCTTGATCTTTCAATTTTGAAGGAGCTTGATAAAAAGGACGGTAAGCTTGTTCTTGTTACAGCTATCACTCCTACATCCGCCGGTGAGGGTAAGACCACAACAACCATTGGACTTGCGGATGGTATGCGCAAGATCGGTAAAAACACCTTTGTTGCTCTTCGTGAGCCCTCTCTTGGACCTGTTTTCGGTGTTAAGGGCGGCGCAACCGGCGGCGGATATGCTCAGGTTATTCCTATGGAGGAGATCAACCTCCATTTCACAGGTGACTTCCACGCAATCGGCGCGGCAAATAACCTTCTTGCGGCAATGCTTGATAACCATATATATCAGGGAAATGCTCTTAATATTGACCCCAGACGCATCACATGGAAGCGTTGTGTTGATATGAATGACCGTCAGCTCAGATACGTAACAGACGGACTTGGCGGACGTATAAACGGAGTTCCCCGTGAGGACGGCTTTGATATTACAGTTGCCTCCGAGATCATGGCGGTATTCTGCCTTGCAAACTCCATTACCGACCTTAAAGAGCGTCTTTCCAAGATCGTTGTTGGTTATACCTATGACGAAAAGCCTGTAACAGCAGGCGAGATCGGTGCGGTGGGCGGTATGGCAGCACTTCTCAAGGATGCTCTCAAGCCCAATCTTGTTCAGACTCTTGAAGGAACTCCCGCACTTGTTCACGGTGGACCCTTTGCGAACATCGCACATGGATGTAATTCCGTAATTGCAACAAAGATCGCTATGAAGCTTGGTGATTATGCAATCACAGAGGCAGGCTTTGGAGCTGATCTTGGTGCTGAAAAATTCCTTGATATTAAGTGCCGTTTTGCAGATATCAAGCCCAGCGCAGTTGTAATCGTTGCAACGGTAAGAGCACTCAAGCTCCACGGCGGTGTGGCTAAAACAGAGCTTGGAAATGAAAACCTTGAAGCACTTGAAAAGGGAATACCCAATCTTCTCCGTCACGTTTCCAACATTAAGGACGTATATAAGCTTCCCGCAGTTGTTGCACTTAACAGATTCCCCACGGATACTGATGCAGAAATCGACCTTGTAATGGCAAAATGCCGTGAGCTTGGCGTTAATACCGTGCTTTCAAACGTATGGGCAGAGGGCGGCAACGGCGGCGTTGAGCTTGCAAAGGAGGTTGTAAGACTTTGTGAGGAGGAGTCAAATGACGAATTTGAATTCTCCTACGGACTTGAGGGTTCGATCGAAGAAAAGATCGAAAAGATCGTAAAGCGCGTGTATCGCGGAAAGAACGTAGTATTCGAGCCGAATGCCAAGAAAGAAATTGCAAAGCTTGCAAGCCTTGGATTTGATAATATGCCCATCTGCATGGCTAAGACACAGTATAGCTTCTCCGACGATCAGACAAAGCTTGGTGCTCCCGAGGACTTTACGGTAACTGTAAGAAACGTAAAGGTTTCCGCAGGTGCAGGATTCATCGTTGCTCTTACAGGTAATATCATGACCATGCCCGGACTTCCCAAGGTTCCCGCTGCTATGAATATTGACGTTGACGAAAACGGAAAGATCACAGGACTTTTCTGATAGGAGGCATATAAAATATGGTTAAACATATTGTAATGTTTAAATTTGCCGAGGAGGTAAATGGGAAGAGCGGACGCGAAAACGCCGCCGCTGCCAAGGAAATGCTTGAAGCACTTCAAGGCGTTGTTCCCACACTCAAGGCATCAAAGATAAGCCTAAACTCAGAAAAGGCAACTCCCGCAAACTACGAGCTCGTTCTTGAAACTGAGTTTGATGATATGGAAGGACTTTCCGAGTATGCCGTACATCCCGAGCACGTAAAGGTAGGCTCGTTCATCAAATCCGTAATGGTATCAAGAGCCTGTGTTGACTACGAATTTTAATAAAATAAAAAGCTCTGCTCGAACCTCTTTTAGTGAGGCTCGGACAGAGCTTTTTTTATTTATATGGTGATTTTATTTTGTTGGATTCATAAATTCAAATACGTAGTCTTTATAGTAATAAACAAGGTTTACCCCTTGAGTTTTATGGTACGTTAACTCTCG
>JAZQRT010000118.1:0-4392 GCA_045629725.1 Eubacteriales bacterium
CCCGACACGCTCTTAAGGCGCGACATGATTGAATTTGAATGGTCCGTGTTTTTACAGCCCACAACGATATTTATTACGATCTCGTTGGTTGATTTCATCTGTGTTGAAATCTGGTGCAGTGCAACTCTCATTTCGGCAAGAGCCGTGGTTATATTAGCCATAAGCATAAGGCTTTGCTCTGCATAGATCTGAATATATGCCTCGTAGGTCTGTGACGAGCCTGTTTCCACGATTTCCTCGTCCCATCTTGCGCTGACAAATCTATCCGCATATTCGGAAAGCGCCTTGTTCTTTTCAACGTTGGGACATTCACACTTGTGAATTGATATTCCAAATCCCTTTGTGATAAATCCGATGACCTCATCTCCGGGGAGGGGGTTACAGCACTTGGCAAATTTCACCTCGCAGCCCTCCACACCGTCCACGATGATGCTTCCCTTGGGCTTTGTTCTGGGCTTCACGGCGATATCCTGCGCCTCTACGGGCTTTGGTATCTCCACAGGCTTTGCAACCTTTTCGTACTCGTCCTTAAGCTTTGCGGAGATCTTGGAAACGGAAAGTCCTCCGTATCCGATGGTATTATAAAGGTCCTCCGCGCCTCCGTGGATACCGATCCTGCCTGCGACCTTGGTGACGATCTCTTCCTTTTGCGCTTCGCTGCAGACACCGCTAAAGCGCTTGAATTCACGGTCGATCTCCGCCTTACCCACAAGGATATTCTCGGCTCTTTTTTCCTTTTTGAACCTCTGACGTATCTTGTTTCTTGCCTCACCCGTCTTTACTATCTTAAGCCAGTCTCGGCTGGGTCCCTTGGCTGCCGAGGAGGTGATGATCTCAACGATCTGTCCGTTTTCGGGAGTACTGTCTATTGTGACGATATTACCGTTGATCTTGGCTCCCGTCATTCTGTTTCCAACCGCCGAGTGAATTGCGTAGGCAAAGTCGATCATCGTTGAGCCCTGAGGAAGGGTAATAACGTCGCCCTTAGGCGTAAAGACGAATATCTCGTCATGGAACATATCTATCTTGAGAGCTCTGAGGAACTCGTCATGGTCCTTGGTATAATTCTCTCCCTCGATAAGTCTTGATATCCATTCAAGCTTACTGTCAAGGCTCTCCTTGGAGCTTTCGCCGGATTTATACTTCCAATGCGCCGCGATACCGTATTCCGCGATCTGATGCATTTCCTTGGTTCTTATCTGAACCTCAAAAGGAATACCGTCCCTTCCGATAACCGTGGTATGAAGGGATCTGTACATATTGGGCTTCGGAGTTGAGATATAGTCCTTGAAGCGTCCGGGAATGGACTTGAACATATCGTGGATAACACCAAGCACCGTATAACACTCAAGCTCCGTATCCGTTATGATACGCAGAGCAAAAAAGTCATATATCTCCTCAAAGCTCTTGCCCTGCTCGTACATCTTGCGGTATAAGCTGTATACCGACTTGACTCTGCCCTTGATATTGAAATCGTACCCGAGCTCCTCCATCTTATCTCTGATGCTTTGGGTTGCACTCTGAAGAAAATCTACACTCATTCCGTATTTTAGGTCAATTTCGTTTTTGATCTCCTCATAACCCACGGGGTCAAGATACATGAGCGAAATATTTTCAAGCTCCTGCTTGATCTTCTGCATACCGAGACGGTGGGCAAGAGGCGCAAATACCTGCATGGTCTCAAGGGCGGTTATTCTTCTCTTTGCGTCCTTCTTCACCCCGAGAGTTCTCATGTTGTGAAGTCTGTCGCAAAGCTTGATGAAAATAACACGCACGTCCTTTGACATGGCAAGGAACATCTTACGCAGGTTCTCAATATGCTCCTCCTCCTTGTCATCAAAAGGAATCTTAACAAGCTTGGTAAGTCCGTCTACAAGAAGTGCCACCTCGGCGCCGAACTTCTTTTCGATTATTTCAAGAGATACCTGCCCGCCGCAATCCTCCACGGTATCGTGCAAAAGCGCGGCGCAAATCGAGTCTGTATCAAGTCCCAGACTTACAACTATCTCCGCTACCGACACAGGGTGGGATATATAGGGGTCTCCGCTTACTCGAAACTGCCCCTCATGAAGCTTTGCCGCAAAAAGATATGCTTCCTTGATCTTGTCAACATCATATACGATGCCCGATTTTTCCATGGCGACAAGCAGACTTTCCATATACTTATACATTGTTTTTCTCCGTTATTCCTTGGATTTTTCCTTTAATCTTATGAACGTTGGTGTTGCTTCTATATCTGCTTTTTTACTTGCTTTTATCAGTGCCACATGGGCTCCGTAATCATCCGCAAGGCTTAGCTTCAAAAGCCCCGCTTCCGAGAAAACGTCCAGCATGGTCCTGATCTCAAAATAGGTTGCGCCGTATATTCCGGCGCTCATTCTTCTGTATGAAAGATTTTCTCCCTCATATCCCGCTTCCGTTTTTAAAAGTCCGTAAAGCCTTACAAAATCATCACGGCAAGGGGGCTTTATACTCAAATCACCGCAATCCCCGCCGCAGATAAATTTCGCGTATTCTCTGTCCGAGTCCGAAAGAAGCCATCTGCCGTATTCTCCCTCAAAGCAGAGATCCTTAATATTCAAGGAAAGATTTCTCTTTCCCATAAATTCATTTACCTCAAGGGTAAAAAGCACCGTTACGGTCTGACCTGCCTCAAGTCCCATCCTTTCGGCGTTTTTCGAGAACAGCAGTCCTTCAAGGCATATGCCCTCCGACTTCAGGATCAGCTTGGTGTGCTTGCCCATGGAAAGAGGCACCACGCTCATGACCTTACAGTCCTCAAGCACGAACACAGGCTCGGGATTATCCTTGCCGTAGGGCTCCAGCTTTTTCAGCTCAAGAGCAAGGGGCAAGGTCGCCTCAGCGCCCGAAAGCCTTATATCCGCCCATTCTCCCCCGTCCTCGTAAATCTCGGGAAGCGTTTCGGCATATTCGTTTATCGCCCTTCTGAAGGCTTCCACCTTTTCTTTTTTAAGCGTTACGCCTGCCGCAAGATCATGTCCTCCGAAGCGTTCAAGATGCTCCGCGCAGTGCTCAAGAGCCTTTACGATATTAAAGCCCTCCACGCTTCTGCAGGAGCCCTTTGCCATATCATCCTCGTAGGAAAGCAGTATCACGGGCTTTTTATAATAATCAAGTATTTTCGAGCAAACGATACCGATAACGCCGTGATGCCACCCCTCGGAGCCCAGAACTATAACTCTGTCCTTTTCGAAGCCCTGAAGCCCCTCTCCCGAGAGAATGCTTGACATTATCCCCGTTTCCTCGCTCTGCCTTTGGATATTGAGCCTGCAAAGCTCTCCTGCAAGAGCTTCACACTCATAGGGCTCATGGCAAAGAAGCAATTTCAGAGCGGTTACAGCATCTCCCATTCTTCCTGCAGCATTAATCCTCGGAGCGATGGTGAAGGCGATGCTCTTTGCCGTTACGTTTTTCTGCCCCTTTTTCTGTGAGGCATCAAGCAGAGCCGTGATCCCCCCTCTGCAGGAGCCGGAGCTTATTTTTTCTATTCCTCTTTTGACGATAAACCTGTTTTCTCCCGTAAGGGACATTATATCCGCAACAGTTCCTATCGCCGCAATATCCGCATATTCTTCAATTATTTTAAGACTTGCAAGCTCACTGTCCCCGCATTTCAGTGCCTCCACCGCCGAGGCAAGCTTCAGCGCCACGCCCACACCCGCATATTCCGTCAGGCTCATGGAATTCTCCTGCCGCTTGGGGTCAATGAGCGCCACCGCCGCCTCGGGCAGCAGCTCTTGACATTCATGGTGATCCGTCACCACAACGTCAATTCCAAGCTCCGCGGCATATTCTATCTCGGCTACTGCGGTTATTCCCGTATCAACGGTTACGATAAGGGTAACTCCGCTTTTTTTCGCTTCCTCAATGGCAGAGATATTCATGCCGTACCCCTCTGTAAGCCTTGAGGGGATATAGTATGACACCCTTGCTCCGAGGCTTTCAAGATACAGGTATAAGAGCGCCACCGACGTTACTCCGTCAGCATCGTAATCTCCGAAAATGAGTATATTTTCACCCTTTTCCACCGCCGAAAGCACTCTTTTTGCACCCTTTTCCATATCGAGCAAGAGAAATGGATCAAGCATGGGTTCGCCCGAGATAAAGCCCTCGTATTTATTTTCATCGTTTATCCCCCGAAGCATGAGTACCCTTGCAAGGGCAGTGGAAATTCCCGCCGCCGATGCAAAGCGCTTTACCTCATCCTTATCAAAGGACACTTCCTTTATTCTAAAACCTTTATTCAACATTTTATTATGTATTCGCGCTGTATTTTATTTTATTATCGCTTTGTACTCCGAAATTATTCTGTGGGCGATCCTCACTCCGTCGACTGCCGCCGAGGTGATTCCCCCCGCATACCCCGCCCCC
>JAZQRT010000119.1:0-4260 GCA_045629725.1 Eubacteriales bacterium
ATTAAAATTAAGACAGGATATTGAGTATCACAGAAAGAAATATTATCTCGAAGATTCTCCTGAAATATCGGATTACGAATTCGATATGATGTTTCGAGAGCTTGAGGAGCTTGAAAAAGCATACCCCGAATATCATGATGACAATTCACCGATATACAGAGTTGGCGGTGAAGCCCTTGATAAATTCGAAAAGGTACCTCACAACGTTCCACTCGGAAGCCTAACTAACGTTTTCAGTTTTGGAGAGCTTGAGGAGTTCTACAATAAAATCAAAGCCATATCCCCCGATATAGAATTTTCTGTTGAACCTAAAATCGATGGACTTTCCTGCGGACTCACTTACAATAACGGAAGATTCAAGCAAGCACTTACAAGAGGTGATGGTTTTGTCGGCGAGAACGTATCAACAAATGTGAGAACCATTCAATCCATACCCATGCAAATACCGTATAACGGATATTTTGAGATTCGCGGTGAAGTATATATGCCCAAAAGCTCCTTTGAAGCACTTAACAAAATCCGCGAGGAAAAAGGAGAGGCTTTATTTGCCAATCCCCGAAATGCCGCTGCAGGCTCACTCCGTCAGCTTGATTCAAAGATAACTGCAAAACGAAATCTTGACATTTTTTTATTTAATCTCCAGGCTTCCGATAAAATCTTTAAGGATCACACGGAAAGTCTTGATTTTATTAAAAGCATGGGGTTCCGTGTTCTTAATTATAAGATCTGTAAAAGCTTTAAGGAAATAACAGATGAAATAGAAAGAATAGGAGCGGAAAGGGAAGGGCTTCCCTATGATATAGACGGTGTCGTTATTAAGGTAAATTCTCTTGAAAAACGCTTTGAGATCGGAGAAGGTACAAGCACTCCCAAATGGGCGGTTGCTTATAAATTTCCGCCCGAAAACAAAGAAACACAACTTCTTGATATTATAATTCAAGTAGGGCGGACAGGTGTTTTAACTCCAAATGCAGTGCTTTCTCCCGTTAAGCTTGCAGGCACAACTGTTAGCCGTGCAACACTTCATAATGCTGATTTTATTTCCGAAAAAGACATTCGAATAGGAGATACTGTCTACGTTCAAAAAGCAGGAGATATTATTCCCGAGATTACCGGTGTAAACACAAAAAAACGCCCTGAAAATACAATTGTATATAAAATGCCGACTGTCTGCCCCTCGTGCGGAGAACCTGTTATCAGAATTGAAGGCGAAGCGCGTACAATGTGTCAAAACAATTCCTGTCCGGCACAGCTTCTTCGCGGAATTGAGCATTTTGCTTCCAAGGGTGCCATGAACATCGAAGGAATGGGCCCCGCAATCGTTGAAGCATTTGTTGATAAGGGACTTATAAAAAGTATATCCGACCTTTATAAGTTAGATTATGATAAGGTTGCAGAGCTTGAAGGAATGGGTAAAAAGTCTGCCGCAAATTTAAAAAAATCCATCGAAAACTCCAAAGAAGCAGGACTTGCAAGACTCGTATATGCTCTTGGAATTCCCAATATCGGAGAAAAAACAGCCAAGACACTCGTTAAAAAATTCAATGATATCGAGCTTCTTTTTACCGCAAAAATTGAAGAAATTACAGAAATAGATGATTTTGGTCAAATTATGGCAGAATCTCTTGTAAAATTCTTTGCAAAAAACTCCACAAGAGCCTTAATAGATGAACTTAAAAAGTGCGGAATACGCACATCAGAAGAGAAGTCGGAAAATTCTTCCGCACGACTTGAGGGAATGACCTTCGTTATAACCGGTACGCTTCCCACTATGAAACGAACTGAAGCAGAAGAGCTTATTGAAAAAAACGGGGGCAAGGTTGCAGGGTCAGTATCTTCAAAAACGACCTATCTTTTGGCAGGTGAGGATGCCGGTTCCAAGCTTACAAAGGCGCAATCTCTCGGAATTACGATAATAACAGAAGAAGAACTTTTCAAAATGCTCACAATATGAGGTAACAAAATGTTTGTAGATAATGTAAAAATATATGTTAAAGCCGGAAACGGCGGTAATGGATGTATATCATTCCATCGCGAAAAATACGTTGCCAAGGGCGGTCCCGACGGCGGAGACGGCGGTAACGGCGGTAATATCGTATTGAAAATTGAACCATCCGATAACACGCTCCTCAGATATAAATACAAGAGAAAATTTATAGCTGATAACGGTGGAGACGGTATGACCGGTAAATTCCACGGAGCAAGAGGCAAGGACCTGATCCTTCAAGTTCCTCTCGGAACCGTTGTCAGAGATCCTGAAAGCGGTAAAATAATCAAAGATATGTCAGATCCCGAGGATGATACATTTATTCTTGCAAAAGGCGGAAAAGGCGGTTGGGGAAACAAGCATTTTGCTACTCCCACACGCCAGGTACCGAGATTTGCAAAATGCGGTATAACAGGCGAAGAACGCGAAGTTATTCTTGAACTCAAAATGATTGCTGACGTAGGGCTGGTAGGACTTCCAAACGTAGGAAAATCCTCAATTTTGTCTATAATCAGCGAAGCTAAGCCTAAGATCGCCAACTATCATTTTACAACACTTTCTCCCAACATAGGTGTTGTCAGAATAAGCGAGGGTTACGGTTTTACGGTTGCAGATATACCGGGGCTTATTGAAGGAGCATCGGAAGGCGCCGGTCTCGGACACGATTTTCTAAGACACGTTGACCGTTGCAGAATGCTTTTACACGTTGTTGATATTTCTTGCTTTGAGGGCAGAAATCCCATAGACGATATTGAGCTTATTAACAATGAGCTTGCTCAATACAGCGATGAGCTTGCAACCAGACCGCAGATCATAATTGCTAATAAATGCGACAGCCTTGACGAAGAGCTTTTCTCGAAGGAAGAATTTGAAGAATACGTAAAATCAAACGGCTGGGAGCTTATATATTTATCCGCAATAACAGGAGAAAATTTAGAGGAAATGATCGCTGCAACCGCAAATAAATTAAAGGAATTACCTCCGATCATAAAATACGAAGCTGATTATGTACCCGAAGAATATTCACCTGAAAGCGTTCGCGAAACAATAATTACCAATGTTAACGGAACGTATTATATTGAAGGCGATTGGCTTTATAAGGTTATGGGTTCCATTAACTTCGACGATCGCGAATCACTTATGTATTTCCAGAGAGTTTTAAGAAACTCAGGAGTTATCAAAATGCTTGAGGATAAAGGCTGCAAAGACGGAGATACCGTAAATATCTATGACTTTGAATTTGATTTCTTAAGCTGATAATTCAAACTATAAAAAAGGGACACTAACGGAAAAACACTCCCGATGTCCCTTTTTTACATTTTCCACCTCCCTCAATTATACAAAATATTGATTTTGTATAATTATCTATCAAATAGGGTTATGTTGAAAAACTCCCTGCCTCGGGCTCGTGTATGAGCCGAGGCATTTTTTTAGTAATTTTTTATAAATCCTCTCAAGTCTTTTTATGTGGTCTCTTTTATTTTAAATTATTAGTATCCTTTATTGTTTTATTATTTATTTACGGAATTAATTTTCCGTATTTGTTTTTCTATCTTTTTTTCAATGCTATTTAGCTTCATACAGTGAAATTTTTGACACAAATATACACCTCATATAAATACTTTAGTATATATTTATATGAGGTGTTTTGTTATTTATTATTTACGCAAGTTCTCGTTTACCTGTATAAAGCTCGTAATACCTTCCCTTCATTTCAAGAAGATCGTCGTGTGTTCCGCGTTCGATTATTTCTCCTGCCTCAAGCACCATAATCGCATTTGAATTTCGAACGGTAGAAAGTCTATGGGCTATAACAAAAGTGGTTCTTGTTGCCATAATTCTATCCATACCTTTTTCGATATGACGCTCTGTTCGTGTATCGACCGAGGATGTTGCCTCATCAAGAACAAGGATAGGAGCCTTTGAAATTGCCGCTCTTGCAATATTAAGAAGCTGACGCTGACCTTGCGAGAGATTTGCACCATCGCCTGTAAGTTCGGTTTGATATCCGTTTTCAAGCCTCATAATAAAGCTATGTGCGGATGCAGTCTTTGCCGCTTCAATAACTTCCTCATCGGTAGCATCGGGTCTTCCATAACGAATATTTTCCATTACTGTTCCTGTAAAAAGATGTGTATCCTGAAGCACCATTGCAATATTTGACCTTAAAACACTGCGTTTGATCTTTTTGATATCAACGCCGTCAATAGTAATGCTACCCTGCTCGATATCGTAGAAACGATTAATAAGGTTGGTGATCGTTGTCTTTCCTG
>JAZQRT010000120.1:0-2368 GCA_045629725.1 Eubacteriales bacterium
TTATGGTTGAAGTTTTTTCAGAAGATTATGAAAAAACCTTAATAACTGTAAAAAGAATGTATCCCTTGGCTGCGGTTTGTTGTGTGAATATTCCCGACAGGGATGAATCCATTAAGGAGCGAACAAAAAGATTTAACTTGGCAATAGAAAATGCAGTAAAAAAAGCGGGAGATAAGTTTTTTGTTGCGGATCTTTTTAACAGCAGACTTAATAACGATTTTTATTATAATAACACGCTTGACGGCTTACATCCCGATGAAGACGGCATGAGGATAATTTCTGAGATCATCAAGGATGCGATACTACGAAACGTCGGTGGATCATTAAGCTGTTGAGATCTTTTAATAAATGAATTTGTTTGAAAAGAGGTGATGATGAATGATCTATGTAACAGGAGATACTCACGGGGATATTGTAAGATTCATAGAAAACAATATGAATGACGGTGATTGGACAGAAGACGATTATTTAATTATCTGCGGAGATTTTGGTTTTGTATTCCTTGACAGTGAACAAGAAAGGCAAAAACTTGACTATCTTGAGAGTAAACCGTATACGATATGCTTTTGCGACGGAAATCATGAAAATTTTCCAAAACTGTTTTCATACCCGCAAGAGAAGTGGAATGGCGGAAACGTTCATAGGGTGCGAAAAAACATTATTCATCTTATGCGCGGACAAATATTTTTGATCGATGGAAAAAAGATATTCACCATGGGAGGTGCTTACAGCATAGATAGATATTTGAGAACTCTTAATAAATCATATTGGAGAGAAGAGATTCCAGAGAATGGCGAGTATCGAGAGGCTATACAAAACCTTAAGGAGCATAATCATTCTGTTGATGTTATCATAACTCATACGGCACCCCGTGAGATAATTCGCAGGATGGGCAAGTATCCCGATGCGCACGATATGGAGCTTACGGGCTTTCTTGAGTGGATCATGTACGAGGTGAAGTTTGAACATTGGTATTTCGGACATTGGCATTTGGATCAAACCATTGATGGGAAATATACAGCGTGTTATTACAGTACATACAGGGTACTGTAATGAATATGGAAAATACCCCACGGGCTGCGATCTGCACGTGGGGTATCAACGTATTGACATAAAAAATGATATATGATATAATCCAAGTGCTCGGAGGTGATTTTATGAGAAGAATAAGCGAGAGTGAATTTTCAAAAAAGAAAAAATATGCATATTTGTGTTCAGCGCTGATCGTGGTTCTGGCGTTTGTGCTTATATTCGCACCCGAGCTTTTTCCGTCTCCCGAGTATAACGAGCTTATGGAAAAAGAGATCACAGTTTCAGAGTTTCGCAAGGTGCACCGTTATAAAGGCGGAAACGAGTATAAGATATATACCGCCGATGACGAGATATATACGTTAACAGGAGAATTTGATTACGATGAGGTAAAGGCAATTCTCACAGAGGGTACAAAAGCCCGAATAAAATACAGCCAAAACCGCTTTTTATTTTTTTCCTCCGATTATGCAGAGGAGGTTTCGGTGAACGATAATGTCATTGTAAGCTTTGATAATGATAAGGGCGCAGGTGCAGGACGCATACCCCTTGTGATCCTCGGAGTTATCCTTATCGGTATAGCGGCAGTGAATTTGTATTTGCGTTTGGCAAATATCCGTCATTTACGGGAGCAACAGGCAAAGCGCGATCGGCGTATTGAAAAGAAGTACGGGAGAAAGAAACAAAATGAAAATAATATTTCTTGATATAGACGGGGTGATGAACTCTCATAGGTTTGACGTGGAGCGTGGCGATCTTGACAGAATAACCGACCCTACACGATTTGAATTGCTAAGAGAGATAATTGACAAAACGGGTGCCGAGATCGTGATCTCAAGCTCCCATAGACACGGCTGGTCATATCATGAATCGGCATGCTTTGGAAGCGGAAAAAAGATTTTCAGAGAATTTGCAGAGGCAGGAATCAGAATATACGATAAAACCCCGAGTCTTTTTACGGACAGAGTTCTTGAGATCAAGGAGTGGCTTTCGGATAATCCCGATGCTGAGGAGTTCGTTATTATTGATGATATACAGTTCGGTTGGCAGGATTTTGAGGATAAAGTTGTAAAAACAAATTTCAGAATAGGCAGAGGTCTGGAGGAAAGGCACGTCCTGGCGGCGATAGGAATATTGAATGATGATCAAAATTAAAAAAATATTTTTGTTTTTTCTGATTTTATCAGTAGCGTTAGAAATGGTGGCTTGTAGTATTGATGGTGATAAAAACGGCAAGGCAACTCATGTGCCAAGCATTGAGCAATCAAGTACTCCCGAGGTCTTGGTAACTCAGACTCCCACCGGGGAAACGATAGTGTCACCCCCCATTTGTACTCCC
>JAZQRT010000121.1:0-24370 GCA_045629725.1 Eubacteriales bacterium
CTCACTTTCTCCCGAAACCATTACTCTTTCAAACGGTATAAACGGCACGGATATTCCTTCTGTTGTAAAAATTCCATTTTAATTTCTTTTCAAATTTTACATATCATAAATCAAGCAACCCTGGGCAAATTAATTATCGGAGCAACACTCCGAAAAAAATGCCGGGGACAGATTTATGTATAATATCAACACAATCAACAAAAAAACAAGCAAGTATAGAAGCACTTGCAAAAAATATAATTTCTCCAAAGCTCTGCTTTCGCTCGTCCTCTCTGCTCTTTTCATATTCTCCTTTCTCACGCTGACACCCTTTGCTGAAAAGCCTGCTACCAACAGCTTCAACAAAGCCACTGAAGACCGTGTCATGCTTTATCCCGGCGGAATGCCTTTTGGGGTAAGATTCAACACGCGAGGGCTCATAGTTTCTGGAATTTCCCACGTGATGACGGAAAAAGGAAGCCTTTCACCTGCAGAAGATTCCGGACTGAGAACGGGCGATATCATAGACTCCGTTAATTCAAAAAAGGTCAATACTCCCGAGGAGCTGACACACGAAATAAAGGAAAGCGGCGGCAAAAAGATCGTCCTTTCAATACTTCGTTGCGGAAAAAATAAAAACCTTGAGATCACTCCCGAAAAAAGCATCAGCGACGGCTCCTGGCGCATTGGGATATTTGTCCGAAATGAATGTGCCGGTATCGGAACCGTCAGTTATATAGACCCCGAAAATCTGCACTTTGCAGGACTCGGTCACGGAATCTGCGATCAAGACTCGGGAGAACTAATTCCCTTTTTATCGGGCAAGGCTACTGACGCTATAATAAGCGAGGTTGTAAAAGGGCTTCCCGGATTGCCGGGAGAACTGAGGGGGCATCTTTCGGGAAAATTTCGAGGAGAGCTTTCCGCAAATCTCCACACGGGTATTTACGGAGTTCTCAATGAACTTCCCGATGAGCTTTATTACCCTGAGCCCATTCCTGTCGCTTTTAAAAACGAAGTACACGAGGGCGATGCCGAAATACTCACCACTACCGATACAAACGAGATCTGCAAATACAAAATAAGCATTGAAAAAGTTGATCTTGATAATCCAAAATGCAAAAACTTTGCCATTAAGATCACAGACGAAAGCCTCATTGCAAAAACGGGAGGCATTGTTCAAGGAATGTCGGGCTCGCCTATCATTCAGGACGGCAAGCTTGTGGGAGCCGTCACCCACGTCCTTGTTGACGATCCCGCCTGCGGATATGGAATATTTATTGAAAATATGCTGAAAGAGGCAAGATAACGCTATTTTTTTGTAATTTTCCAATGTATCACCCATGAAACTTCAAAAATACACCCCCAAAGCATTGCCTTGGGGGTGTTCTTTGGGTGCTATTATTTTTTCGCAATCAGTTCTGCCGCTTCCAGTATTTTACGGTATCTTTCATCGTTTTTAACAAGATCAAAGCCCTTCCAGTTTTGGTGCATGTTCATTACAGCCTTCAAAAAATCATGATTATTGGTAAACATGTGCATGTAGTTTGAATATTCTTCCTTACCATTGGCAAGACGGTAAGTATACTTGTTTTTAAGAAGCTCATCAATGGTAATTTCGAATAAATTTGACAGTATCGGCAGCTGAGAAATGTCGGGGGCTGTTAAGTCGCGCTCCCACTGTGATACTGCATTTGATGTAATTCCAAGATGCTCCGCAAGCTGCTCCTGTGTCATGTCATGTTCACGGCGCATCCGTTTGATCGTTGATCCGATAGACATTTATCTGTCCTCCAAAAAAATTATTCAAAAGCGCTTTTGTGATTTTATTATAACATATTTTTCTTCAATTTCCACACAACAGATGCTTATTTTTTATGAAGTAATGCTTTATTTTTGAAGACTTAATTTCGTTACTTTGTCTTATTGATACACTAACCCTACACAAAAGGCAATATCAAATCCTTTCGGAATGATATTGCCTTTTTATAGTTTTAACTTATTTACTTCCACAGTTTTTCGAAAGCATAATCATTGATGAGTGATGTATCGCGAACTACCTCATATGAATGAGTTTCCTGTATCAGCAGTTCAACCGCTTTAAACGCCGCAAGCACATAGTATGCGCGAGATTTTAAAAAGATATACTCCGTAACTTTTTCATCATTAACAAGTGTTTCCAGCAATTTAAGTGTCAATAATTTTTCCATTGCATCAAGGGCTTCTTCTTTACTCAAATTACATTTTGAAGAAATGTCCGATAGTAAGAAATCTTTGCACCAAGTGTGTTTTTCAACGAATGACTCATGGTACATATATGCAAGTACCGCTCTTACTTTACTGTCTGAAAGCTTTTTCATAGCAGATGCAATTTCATCCATATTGAAAATCCGTTCGCTTGACGGTGCTTTATAATTTGGGTCAATAAACGTTATGTTGTTAGAAATATATGCCACACCCGAATTATCCGATACACAAACAAGGGACCAAGGATCTTCCAACGTATCTGTATGGAACTGGGCTCCGGATTGCTCCTCAAAATATTCAATCAGCCGCTCCTTTGCCGCCTGCGGGAAATCATCCGCTCTTACCTTTTCATTCTTTTCGTCCTTTTTATCCGCGGCTTTTTCAATTCCGTAAAGCTCCTGAAGGGTGATTCCCAAAGCCTCGGCAAGGGGTGGAAGCATCATAACATCGGGCATTGATACTGCACCTTCCCATTTTGACACAGCTTGATTGGTAACACCAAGTATCTCCCCGAGTTTTTCCTGAGTATAGCCCTTTTTCTTCCTGTATTTTGCGATGTTTTCAGATATCGTCATATTTATCCCTCTCTTTCTGATTTGATTGTATCACAGACAGGGAGAAAAATAAAGATACCGTTTTTCTAATCGCAAATATTTTACACCCAAAAAATCGCCAAATAGTTGGAAAAATTAATATATTATCTCCAATCCGTCCTTATCCGGCAGCGGAGGATATTCATCATCAAGGCTGTCGGAATACCAATATGCCACAGATGAGATATCATCCTGAAGAGGCAAATACCTTCCCTCGCTTCTCCATCCAAGCGCTTGAATGGTAACTCGCAGATCCTTTTCAAAATACACGGGATCCGTAATATGCCAACGGTATAAATTAAAATACCGCTGAGATTTAAAGGTATCATCTGTTTCCTCAACCTTTGAAAGACCTGCATAGGGAGTTGAATATTCTGTATACTTACCCCCAAAGGTAAATCCATGTGAACCGCAAAAATAATCCTCCGTTCCCGTACCGCATACTGTAGGAAACTCGCGGTCTCCGTCGATATAGAACTTGATCTCACCTTCGCCCCACCATCCGTTTGACTTGACACCCCAATACATATAAGTACCAACGTAATGCCCCGCACCTTTTATATTATCAAGTATAACATAGGGCTCTTTGTATGGAAGTGGATTTGTACGTCTGAATTGGGCATGAAAATACAGGCTTTCCTCGGGGATCTTCTTTTCCTCGCAGTCTATTTGATAAAATACCAAGTTTTCCTTGGTCCCTATATTTTCAACCTCAATGCGAAATCCCTTAAAATAGGGCATCTCGAAATAACAATTAAGTCCTCTGTGAGGATTTACGCATATCGCAAGGCTTGAAATTGTATGGTGTCCTTTATATCCCGCATGGGCAAAAAAATCGGAAAGAGGTGCTTCGACTGCGGGATTTTTATGTCCGTCAAAATATATTCTGAAAATGAGGAGTCTGCCCTCCGTTGCCGTGTCCGCTATCCATATATGCTTGATCGCACCCTGTCCTTTGACGTCAGCAAGCACTCTTTTCTCTCCCGCCTTTACAACAAGGTATGGATTGACCTTCCAGCCCTGACCAAGATCTCTTGCAGCATCCGATGCAGAGCCTTCAAGTGCCATGCCTCCCTTTCCTTTTTCTCCCGTCAGATTCTCTGGAGATACAGAAAACGTACGGATATTCTTTTTCGTTGTAAGATTATTTAACATTTCTCTACACCTCAATTCCTTATGTTAAGTGTTTTTTTCTTTAATAACTATAACATCTATTGCATATAATGTCAATATACCCTGTTATTTTATTAATTTATGAAGGTTTTGGGATATATAATCGTCCCTTTTGAGTATCAAATGAAGAAAACAGAAAAATTTCTCCTTGGCGGTGCACTTCTTTCCGCCACCTCGCTGCTTATACGCTTTGTGGGCATGACCTTTAACGTTTACGTTACGAACAAGATCGGTTCTGCCGCCATGGGGCTTATTACACTCACCAACTCCGTTTATAATTTTGCCGTCACCTTTGCAACAAGCGGTATAAAGCTTGCCTCCACCCGTCTTTGTGCCGAGGCGCTTGGCAGAAATTCACCAAAGGAGCTTCGCAGTGCCGTAAAAAAATCAATCCTTTACGCCGCATTTTTCGGAATTCTCGCCTGTGTCCTGCTCTTTTTCCTTGCAGAACCAATATCCCTTTATCTTCTTGATGACCGTCGGTGCATCAAATGCCTTAAAATACTCTCCCCTGCCTTGCCCTGTATTTCCATAGCCGCCGCACTGAACGGTTATTTCACCGCCGTTTCCCGCGTTTACAAAAACGCATCCGCTGTGATATTTGAACAGGGCGTCAAAATCTTCGTTACCGTAAATGCCTTAACACTACTTCTCCCCAAGGGAGTTGAATACTCCTGTATTGCCGTTATCTGCGGAAGCGCACTTGCAGAGGGAGTGTCCTTTTTCTACTTGTTTATACTCTATCTTCTCGACCTTCGCCGTCACGTCAGAAAAAACGGAGCAATTCCCAAAACTCAGACCGCCCGTCTTTTCGGTATAGCTCTGCCCGTTGCCGCTACAGCCTACGTCCGCTCGGGACTTCTCACCCTTGAGCATATGCTCATTCCCAAGGGACTTAAAAAATACGGCATGAGCCCCGAGGTCAGTCTTGCCGCCTACGGAACTCTGCAAGCCATGGCACTCCCCATCGTTCTTTTTCCGATGGCTATCCTTTCCTCCTTTACAGGTCTTATCGTTCCCGAAATATCCGAATCTGCCGCAAGGGAAGATCATGCGCACATCGACCGCTTAATTGTACGTACCCTTCGCACAACTCTTATCTTCGCCTCGGGGTGCGCCGTCATCATATTTTCCTTTTCCACAGATCTTGGCATGGTAATATATAACTCCCCCGACGCCGCCTTTTACATAAAGATCTTTTCGCTACTGATACCCGTTATGTATTTTGACTCCGCCGTGGACTGTCTTTTGCAAGGGCTTGGTTATCAGGTCTATTCCATGAAGGTCAATATCCTTGATGCCGCTCTTTCTGCCTTCCTTGTGTGGCTGATCCTTCCACATACGGGCATCGGCGGTTACGTTTTTATAGTATTCCTTGCAGAGATCCTTAATACAACTCTCAGCCTTTTGAAGCTCTTTTCCCGCAAAGTTCCGAAATTCAGTATTTTCAGTTCCCTTTTTATGCCGCTTTTGTGTGCCCTCGGCGCCGTATGTCTTGTACGCCTCAGCGTTATCTTCCTGCCCTTTTTACAGATCTTTTCTACCTTTGCCGTTGCCTTTAAGATAATTCTTTCCGCGATCATCTTCGTTATCTTTCTTTTCACCACCTTTACCGTAAAGCGTGAGGAGGTAACGGTGCTTTTTCAAAGAGGGAAGAAAGCAAAAGCATGAATAATGTATAGAAAAATATGTATTATTTCTATTTTAATACAAATACTATAGCCGAAGCTTGATCTTCGGCTATTGTCATACTCACGGAGGAAATATGTTTGCAACACTTATAAGGACGCTTATCGTTTACATTTTATTGCTTACCTCTATGAGAATAACGGGAAAGCGCCAGCTTGGAGAGCTTCAGCTTTCCGAGCTGATCACGGCACTTCTCCTTTCGGAAATTTCAGTTATGCCCCTTTCTGACCTATCCATACCGCTCCTTTACGCGGTTTTACCCATTCTTCTTATTATCTGCCTTGAGATCGCCATTCCCTGTATTGCCAATTCTTCCCCCTTTTTCAGTAAGCTTCTTGAGGGACACCCAAATATTATTATTAAAAAAGGAGTTCTCATTCAAAAGGAGCTTGAAAAAGCAAGGATCGGTATGGACGAGCTTATATGTGAGCTAAGACTAAAGAACATTACCGATATCTCGGACGTGGAATATGCACTTCTTGAACAAAACGGGAAATTATCCGTCATTCCCAAGGAGAGTGCAAGGGGAATTACACTTGAGGATATGGGTATTGAACGCCCATCTCGCGGCTTTGCCCATCCCATCATTCTTTCGGGCGCAGTATCGGAATACAATCTCCGGCTTGTGGGCAAGGACATGGATTGGCTCGTAAAAAAGCTTGATGGCAAGCGCCCCGAGGACATTCTCCTTTTAACGGTCGATGACCTTGGGGACGTTCGTATCATTGAAAAAGAAAAGAGGTAAATCATGAAACGCGCACTGATTTTATCTCTCATCGCTATTGTCCTGCTGATCGGACTTTCAGTCCTTCTCTGCCGTTTTGCCTCAAAAAAAGCAGGCTCCCTAATGGATATTGCTATCGGACTTCCCGAGAACATAAATGATGTCCCTCAAGGTGATATAAAGCAGCTCGTTGATGAATGGGAGCAAAACAGAAAAATTCTTTCTCTGCTTATAAAAAAAGATTATATCATCAATGCCGACCTTGCTGTTCATACCCTTGAATCGACCTCGGTATATGGAACGGAGTGTGAATACCTCTGTTCAAAAAAAGCGCTTATCGTTTCTCTTGAAACCCTTTTAGCCTGTCTTGGGCTTTCGCCGCAGTCATATTTATAATATGAATATAAATTAATATAATTAAAGGAGCAAATCATGAAAAGCAAAGGACTTTTATTGTTTTTTCTTGTTTTAACGACCTTCTTACTCTCCGGTCTTTCTATCTTCGGCGCAACTCTTTCACCGGCACTTTCGGTAATATCCCACTCACTTGAGCTTAATATTGACGGTCTTGTAGGTAATGATCTGGCTTTTTCCAAATCATATTTTAAAAGCGAGCTGGGCTCCGATCTGCTTGGAAAGGTCAAGGTTTCTTCCCTGCCAAATGAAGATTTCGGAACGCTGAGCATCGGTGATACTCCTCTTACAGTCGGTGACATAATTTCACCTGCGTCACTTGATAAGCTTGTCTTTTCCCCAAAGAGACTTTCAAAAGAGTCGGGAAGCTTTACCGTTTCCGTTACCTCTTGCGGAATCAATTATGACGTAACATGTAATATCCATATGCTTGAAATTTTGAATATGCCTCCCTGTGCCGCTCAGGCTCGTTCCGAGCTTTCAGCCTTTTCCGGAGTTTGTGCATACGGTCTGCTTGAAGGCAGTGATCCCGATGGGGACAATATCTCTTTTGAAATCTCAACCTATCCAAAAAAGGGCTCCTTGATCCTCACGGATTCAAAGAAGGGACGTTATGTTTACACCCCAAATGAGAGTGCCTCCGGCAAGGACTCCTTTGAATATACCGTTGTTGATTGTTATGGAAACAGATCTCTGCCTACAGAGGTCTGCATTAACCTTACCGACATTGAAAAAGATAATATTTACACCGACATGTCCATGAATCCTGCCGCAACCTCTGCCACACTCCTTTCAGAGATGGGTATATTTCAAGGAGAAAGAATCGGAGGTAAACTTGTATTCTATCCCGAAAAAGAAGTCACCCGTGAGGAATTTCTCAGAATGGCACTCACTTGGAGCGGTATTGAACCCATAAAAAACATCGGTGATCTGCCTTATACCAAAACAGCGGCTTCTCTGGGTATTATAAGCAACAATAACACCTCTTTCGATGATATCATTACCCTTTCAGAAGCTGCACAAATTGCAGAAAGACTTGCGATCAACGAAGAAATTAAAGATGAGTATGTTTTTTCTCCCTTTGACAGCCCCGAAGAAAGCCTTGAGCGTTTAGTGTTTACAACTCCCGAGCTTTTCCATCTTGAAAACATCCCCCAGCTTCCTCTTTCCAGAAAAAATGCGGTAAGTATTGTCACAAACTGCATTCCAAGAGGATAATTTGCTTTTTAAACAAATATTTTTTTCAAAAAAGTCTATTTTCTTGCATTTTTTTGTATAATCCTACAAAATTGCAGTTTAAACATAAAAACACGATAAAACCATTTGATTTTTGATTTAAACTGTGATATTATCTTATGCACACTCACATTTCGGTTATCAGGAGATTAAAAAAATGACAAAGAAAGAATTTGTTTCTGCACTCAGCGAAAAAACAGGACTTTCCAAGAAGGACGCCGAGGTTTTTGTTAATGCCTTTATTGATACTATTACTGAGGAGCTTGCCTCCGGAGGAAGCGTTAATCTTACGGGATTCGGCAGCTTCGAGGTAAGATCCCGCAAGGAAAAGACTTGCATTAACCCTCAGACAAAGGAAAAGATGCTTGTTCCCGCTACAAAATCACCCGCTTTCAAGCCCGGAAAGGCTTTGAAGGACGAAATTTCAAAATAATATAAAGGGTTGTAAAATATTCTGTTTTACAACCTCATTTTTATTTTTCAATGAATAATAAATTTCTTTCCACACCCCTTCTTTCTGTTTGTCTTTTTCTTGGAATTTTTGTATTTATCTTATTTGATCTTTCAATTAAGCTCAAGATCATTCTCCTTATCGCCTTTACCGTTTTGGGATTTTTATGCGCCACGATCTCCATAAAAACGGCAAAAAAGCTGCTTCTATACTTGACCCTTGTATGTATCTCGGGTGTACTCTCCCTTTCCGCTACGCTTATCGGCAACGATCTTCCCAAAATCAGCGCACAAGAATACGTGGGCGAGCATGAGGCAGAGGGTTATTTCACATCTTTACATTACTCCTCCGATTACTCCAGTGCACACTTTGCCAAAATCACAAAAATTGACGGAAAGGACGTTGATCTTAACACTTATATAGTTTTTGACGAGCTCCTTCCGGAAAACAATTTCAAAAATTTCAAAATCAGTCTTGAATTCAGTAAAGCTGCAGATTTTGCCTCTCTCAATCTTAGTCAAAGATCATTTACTTCAAAGAACATTTATATAGGTGCAAAAGCTCTTTCAACCGTAAGTTTTACCGGCGACCTCGCCCACGGGATTCTTCCCTTTTTCGGCAGACTCAACAATGCCATTTGCCAAAGACTTTCCTATGTGCTTTCCGAAGAAAGCGCAGGTCTTGTTTGTGCTCTGCTTTTCGGCAACAGATCACTTCTTCCCGAAACCCTTGAGCGTGATTTTATGACCCTTGGTATCACTCATATGCTCGTTGTCAGCGGAATGAATATTGCTCTTATTGCAGGAGAATTTGATCTGCTTTTCAGTGCTTTCACGAAAAGAAAACGGATCCTTTCCCTCTTTTCTTGCGCGATCTGTCTTTTTTACATGGCTCTTTGCGAATTTTCTCTCAGCGTTGTCCGTGCGGCAATCATGCAGATAATCTACAGGATCGCTCCAAATGCGGCAAGAGAATATGATTCTCACACCTCTCTTTTTATTGCTTTGGGCATTATAGTTTTAATCAACCCCGGAGCAGTATTTGACGTAGGCTTTCTTCTCTCCTTTTTCGCAACCCTTGGAATCATTTCCTTTGCAAAATTTGCAGTTCCCGATCCGTCTTCCAAGGTGACCGCCGCCTCTGAAAGCAATACGGTATTTTCAAGGATAAAACCGCTTGTTTTATCAAATAAGCCCTTAAAAGATCTTTTTTCCTCCCTGTTTGCTTCCTTCAGCGCCTGTATTTTTGTTTTACCCATTACCTTTACGGTTTTCGGAACGACCTCCCTCGGTTGCGCGATCTTTACACTTTTGTTCGCACCTTTTCTTGACGTTCTGCTGTATTTTACGCCCATACTTCTTGTTTTGTCCTTTGTTCCCGTTCTTGGAGAAGTCCTTGCTCTTGCCGGTGAATTTATCTGCAACGGAGTTTATGCCCTCTCGGGTCTTGGAATTATTTTCAAGGACCTTTACGTTGTGATTGACAGCGCCTTTATATTTGCAGTTGCGATTCTCATTCTTTCTGTAATTTTTGCTTTCCTTTGCAAGTCGGAAAACAAGGTAGTAAGGCTGCTGCCCTCCTTTGCCGTATATTTGATCATCTGCATTCTTTTACTTGTCATTCCTTCCAAAGAGGGCATGATATATTATTCGGATAATACCGGAGAGGCGTTTATGTTATCAACGGAGGAGGGCTCCTTAATGATCGACGTTTCCTGCGGAACAAAGTCCTTTATCGGCAGATCCCGCAAGGCGCTCTCAGAAAGTGAGCTTAAATGCACTAACATTGATACTTATCTGATAACCCATACAAGTATTGGACATATACGTGCTGTATACACCCTTGCCGTGGATGGATATCTTTCTCAGGTGATCATGCCGGAGCCTCAGGATAACGACGAGCAAACGGTGTTCAATGAATTGTTCATACTCGCGTCAAAATACGATTTCACCCTTGAAACTTACCCGAACGATGACACCTCCATGACTCTTCTCGGTACGCAGATCGATCTTCATCCTCCTCTTTCAGACTCGTCCACGGGAATACACAAGGTTATGTATTTTGAAATTTTCTACAATGGAAACAAAACGGTATATCTCGGTCAAAACATCGCAGACACAGATTTTCGGAATTTCGGTATACTTGAGGATAGTACTCACGTTGTGATCGGATCTCATTATCCCACGATCAAACAGACTTTCTCCTACAGATTTTATCCCGAGGGTATCCGTCTTTTCGTCCCCGAGGATATAACGGGGCAAATTTTTGCAAACGTAGATATTACCCCTTACTGCGAAAACTCATACATAAGACTTTTTTAAGCTTTTTGACGTAAAAAAAGTGACTCATTTATTCTATATACGTTATTACCTTATTTATACTCTTGATTTTTTTCGAGAATTGTGGTAGAATTATCAGTAGTTATTTTTCGGAGGTCATTATGTTCGAACGCTTTGAGGATACGTGTAAATACCTTGATTTTCCTGAGGAAGCAATAGAGTCCTTGGTTTGTCAATATAATAAAATAAGATATGACGCCCGTGCGGCGGATTTCATATGCAAGGTATATGAGGATTATAAAAACGACTCACTTTCCGAGTCCCTTTATAATCTGCAATTTTCCTTTGAAAAGCTTTGTCAAGAGATCGATGTTCACAGCTATTCCTCTCAGATGATATTCTATCTCTGCCTTGTGCCATCGCTTTATGAAAAATATAAAAAACGCGGCATCCCCGAGGAAATATTCCGGGATTCCATGGCAGACCTGCGTTGTAAGCTTTTCGAGTGTTACCGCCTTTACGGTATCTGGGGCTCCTTCGTTGCCGTTTGGTTTGCGAGATTTTTCAACTTTACACTTTATGGCATCGGCAGACTCGAATTTGCTCCCTATGAATGTGACTATGACTTTACCTGCAAGGACGGCTCTGTAAAAAAGGGAGATCCCGTCATTGACGTTCATATCCCCTCAAGGGGCAGACTTCCTCACGATGAGGTCATAAAATCCTATAAAATGGCATACGATTTCTTTAAAAACACCTTGAATATAAATGCCAAGGCATTTGTATGCGAATCCTGGATGCTATTCCCCAAGCACGAGCAGATAATTCCCAAGGCTGAAAACCTCATGGCATTCTACCGAGATTACCACATAGTCGAAGAGGGACTAATGCCGGGCGGCGATGACCTTTGGCGCATATTCTATTGTTTTGTGCGCGATAACTTTGAGCTTCTTCCCCGCAAGACCTATCTCCAGCGCCAATATGCAGAATATCTGGAAAAGGGCGGAATCAGCGGTTGGGGTAAGGGTATCTGCTTTGTAGGTAGTGTTATCTGTGAATAAACGCACTCTTAACTTAACGCTTATCAGCATCTTTGTTGCCCTTTTTGCTCTGTGCTCCTATATTCATATTCCATTTGCGGGAGTATCCTTTACACTTCAAACCTTTGTTCTTTATCTGTGCCTGTTTTGCCTTGGTGAAAAACGTGCCCTTGCATCAGTTTTTATCTATATTCTTATGGGCATTATAGGTCTGCCTGTTTTTTCAGGATTTACAGGCGGAATCGGCGCACTTTTTGGACTTTCAGGCGGTTTTATATTGGGATTTCCCCTTTCTTTAATTGCATGTGCTCTGCTTTTGAAGATCTTCGGAACAAGCCTTAAGGGAAAATTCTTTTCCGCTCTTTGCTCGTTATCCCTTTGCCATGCAACGGGGACACTTTGGTTTTGTTTTATCTATTTCGGAAAGATAACCGTAACAGGAGTCATTTCATCCTTTACACTTTGCTCTCTTCCGTTTCTTCTGCCCGATGCCTTAAAGCTCTTTGCCGCATCACTTCTCGGAACAAGGATAAACAAAATACTTAATTTGAATTTTTAAAAACTATTATTAACCGAGGTCTATATGTCCTACAATTCCACAGGTCTTTCGGATGAAGCCTTAAAAAAATACATACCTCTGGACATGATCCATTTGACAGAGGTGGACTCCACCAACACCTATGCCAAGTCCTTGGCAGGTAAAAAGGAGATAACAACACCCCTTGTAATTCTCGCAGACTCTCAGCACGGAGGCAGAGGACGCCTTGGACGAAGCTTTTTTTCCGAGGATGGCACCGGTATTTATATGAGTATTCTGCTCTTTCGCGAAATCTCCCCCTCGGACATTCAACATATCACCACCGCTGCCGCTGCCGCAACCTGCCGCGCAATAGAAGCCCTTACAGACCTTTCTCCCAAGATCAAATGGGTAAATGATATATATATAGGCGGCAAAAAAATTGCAGGCATACTTACCGAAGGTAGTTTCGATCCCGTGCAAGGGAAAATATCCCATGCGGTCCTCGGAATCGGAATAAACGTTTTTTCTCCCGCAAAAGGATTTCCCGAGGATATCAAATCCATCGCCGCAAGTATATTTCCCGAAACATACCCCGAACACACGGAGCATAATTCTTTTTTCAGAGAAAAGCTTGCGGGCAGGATAATCGATGAATTTATGGTCTATTATAAAAGCATCTCCCAAAAGCCCCATTTTAGCGATTACAAAAAACGCATGCTTTTGACATCCCAAGAGGTTTCGGTCATTACTCCCATTTCTTGTACCGACGCTAAGGTAATCGACCTGCTCGACGATTTTTCCCTTCTTGTGGAATACCCCTCCGGCAAGCGTGAGGCACTTCTTTCCGGCGAGGTCTCCCTTAAGATCAAATAACTTCAATTTAAAAATCAACTAAAGGAAAAGCACCATGTTATGGCTTAAAATTACACTATTTTCTCTTTCGGCGGTTATACTTCTTTGTTTTTGTGCATATTTATTCATGATATTTCCCTGCATAAAAAAGCCTCAAGGTTCAAAAATATTCAAAAACACGATGTACGCTCACCGCGGTCTGCACGATAAATCCCAAGGCATACCCGAAAACACCATGCTTGCATTCAAAAAAGCAGTTGATGAGGGTTACGGAATTGAGCTTGACGTGCGTCTGACTGCTGACGGTATACCCGTTATCATGCACGATGATTCACTGAAACGCATGTGCGAGGCGGACATAAAGCTGAGCAAGTCAAATTACGAGGATATCAAAAACATCAAGATAGGCACCAGTGATGAAACAACGCCTCTTTTCTCGGATTTCTTAAATCTTGTTGGCGGAAAGGTTCCCCTCCTTGTAGAGCTCAAAACCACAGAAAACAATTCCCCCGAGCTTTGCAGCGCGGTTTTCGGGGAGCTTGATTTTTACAACGGTCCCTACTGCGTTGAATCCTTTGACCCAAGAGTCCTTGGATGGTTAAAAAAGCACCGTCCCGAAGTATACCGCGGTCAACTTTCCTGCTATATCAGCACAAAATCATCACACGGCAAGACAGCTCTGCTTCTCAGATCTCTTACGGCAAATTTCATCTCGCGTCCACATTTCATTGCATATTCCTATAAAGACAGTAAAAAATGCTTTGGTTTTAAGCTTTGCCGTTTGCTTGGCGCAGACGTATTTTATTGGACCTTAAAAGACGAAAAAGCCGCTAAAAATGCCTTAGAGGATAATGGTGCGATCATATTTGAAGGATTTAATGCCCGTAACCTATAAAAAATGAACAATAGTTTACAATCATTAACAAATTAACTCAAAAATATACTTTTTTTTTCACATTTTATTTGATAGAATATAATCAAACATTTACATAAATACAATAATTATAGATATTTAGTTTAAGGAGGTCATTATGAAACATTTAAAAACACTTCTTGCAGTGTCCGTTGTTATGCTTGTCTGCGCTTTCTTCGTTTCCTGCGAAAGCCACACTCACGTATTTACAGATACTGTTGTTAACCCCACATGCACACACGAAGGATATACTCTTCACAGCTGCGAATGTGGATATTCATTTAAGGATTCCAACACAGACGCCTTAGGTCACGAGCTTGTAAATGAAAAGGTCGTTTCCGAGCCTGCATGTATAACAAAAGGAAAGCTTTTGAAATACTGTTCCCGTTGTTCTCATTCCGAAACCGCTGATATCGCGCCTCTTGGTCACACATATACGGGAGTTTGGGAGCTTACAAAGGAGCCTACCTGCGGTCAGAAGGGTGTTGAGTCCATGTTCTGCCAGATCTGTAATGCAGCTCAGACAAGATCAATCAGCGCAAAAGAACACACCTACTCTGAATGGGTAAAGAAAACCGAGCCCACCTGCCTTGAAACAGGGCTTTACGTAAGAAGTTGCACGATTTGCAATAACACAGAAGAACGCACCACCGATCCTGTCGGTCACAACTTCTCTGCTTGGGAAACAACAAGAGAATCAACCTGTAAATCCGCAGGTCAGATGAGAAGAAAATGCAAGTACTGCTCCGAGGCAGAATACAAATCAATTGAAAAAACAGATCATACCTACGGAGAATGGGTAATTGCAACTCCTGCAACCTGCCAGAGTAAGGGTACCGAGCTCCGTTACTGCACCGTATGTAATGCTGCACAGTCAAGATATACGGAAAGCTCCGGTCACGTATTTGGCGAATGGCAGGTCGCATATGCACCCACGTGTACATCCTTAGGCTTCCAGACAAGAACTTGCACCTCCTGTAAGATCTCAGAAAGCGAAAGTATTCCTCAGAATCCTCACAATTACGGTGAGGGAGAGATCATTAACGATGCAACCTGCTCTCTCCCCGGAAACAAGAAGCTCACCTGTCTTGATTGCGGCTTCTCCGAGATAGCGGAAATACCCGCAGGTCACCTTTACAATCCCGTTGTTAAGATTCACCCCACGTGTACCGAGCCCGGTCTTATCGTTTTTGTGTGCGTAAGATGTAATTCCGAGAGAGGCGACTCAACTCCTCAGGCTGCTACAGGACATAATATCGTCCCCGCAAGCTGCGAAAAGCCGTCCTATTGTACAAGATGCGGAATTGAATCAGGTTCTGCGCTCGGTCACTATATGGATCCCGCAACCTGCGAAAAGCCCGAAACCTGCCGTGTTTGCGGTAAAACGGAGGGCGAGGCTAACGGACATAACTACGTTGATGGCGTTTGCACGGTTTGCACAAAGAAAGATCCTCTGTACGTGCCTCCCGCAGATCCCGACGTTCCGGATCCTCAGGATGATCCCGACGTTCCGGATCCCCAGAATGATGATCCCGACGAAACAGAAGCAACTCAAACACCTGATGGATCGGAAGCATCGGAAAACTAAAGCAAAGTAATTTCCTATTAAATAAAAAACGGCTGTGAAACTCGGATTGAGTTTTCATAGCCGTTTTTAGTTACATATAATTTAATCAAGCTCACTGTAAAGCTTTGCAAGTCCTCCCGTGGAGGTCTCCCTATACTTTGAATGGAGGTCCTTACCCGTTTCATACATAGTCTTTACAACCATGTCAAAGGATATCTTTCGTGTTCCCGTAAGGAAGTTTGCAAGAGAAAGCGCACTCATGGCACGCATTGCGGCAACCGCATTTCGTTCGATACAGGGAATCTGCACAAGTCCGCAAAGAGGATCGCAGGTAAGTCCCAAATGATGCTCTATGCACATCTCCGCCGCATACTCGATCTGACCGTATCCCATCTCAAATATCTCACAAAGTGCTGCCGCTGCCATGGCAGAAGCCGTACCGATCTCTGCTTGACATCCGCACTCTGCTCCTGAGATAGATGCATTACGCTTTACAAGTGTACCGATAAGTCCCGCAACCGCAAGTGCGCGGATAACGTCATCGTCAGAAAAATTCTTCTTTTCCTTCATGTATTTGAGAACCGCAGGAAGCACAGCACAGGCACCGCAGGTAGGAGCTGTAACGATGGTTCCTCCTCCCGCATTCTGCTCAGCCGCCGCAAAGGCATAGGCACATACGATACGGTTTTCCTTTGTTTCGGGACGCTCGTCAATATGGCGCTTATTATAAAGAAGGTTTGCAACACGCATAACGTTAAGTCCTCCGGGGAGAATACCGTCCGCCATAAGTCCTTCTTCTATTTCGTTATCCATGCACTTCCATACTTCATAAAGAAAGTCCTTGATGCCATCGCCTTCTTTTTCAAAAACGAACTTACTGAGCCTTATATTTCTGTGGCGGCAATAGTCAATGATCTCGGTAAGAGAATTTTCCTTATAAACGTCGGGCAAGTCGATATCGGATCTGCCCTCCACCTTGATATCTCCGCCTCCAACGCTCATCACTCTCATTTTTGCGGTTTCTTCACCTTTTATGTAAGCAAAAAGATCCATGGTATTCTCATGAGGAAGCTCGGTGGTTTCAAGATCAAGCTCGATCTCAACAGGTACGGGCGCAAGAGTTTCTTTAATTATTCTGTCTGTTCCGTGTCCCTCTCCCGTACTTGCAAGAGAGCCGTAAAGAATAACTTTAAAGCTTTCGGCATATGGGTTTTCTCCCTTGAATATCGTACATGCTTTTTCGGGGCCCATTGTGTGGGACGAGGAAGGTCCTCTGCCTATTTTATATATCTCTCTTATAGATTTCATATCCGTGCTGCCTCCGTGATTTTTAATATATGGGAATATACTTTTAAGTCATTTTATCATATTTTTCTCGATTAATCAATATAATAATTAAAATTTGTATTATTTTTTCAATTCCCTTGATTTTTGTGTTTTTTTGTTTTATAATATAACCTCAAGACGGAGGAATACTTATGGGAAACGAAACTAAAAGGTCTGATAAGACGAAAAAAGACTCACCTGCAATGTGCGAAACCTGTGAATTCTACGATTGGGATGAATATCTTGACGCATACGTTTGCGATATGAAGCTCGACGAGGACGAAATGCTGAACTTTATCTCGGGTAATGAGCGGAGCTGTCCTTACTACAGGTTCTATGACGAATATAAATCCGTTGCAAAGCAAAACTGATACTGAATGAAGATATACGACGCACACACCCATATTTTCCCCGAAAAAATTGCCGAAAAGGCATCAAAAAGCATTAGCGCCTTTTACGGCGGAGCTGCAATGTATTCCCCTGCACTGATAAGTAATCTTCTTAAAGGCGGCAAAAAGGTCGGATGTGAAAAATTTCTCGTATGCTCATCCGCCGTTGTTCCCTCACAGGTTTTCGGGATAAATGATTTTATTTCAGATTCCTGCAGGTGTAACCCCGAGTTCGTTGGACTCGGATCCATGCACCCCGAATATCATTTTATTCCCGATGAGCTTGACAGGCTAAAAGAGCTTGGACTTCTCGGAATCAAGCTCCATCCCGATTTTCAACACTTTGATATTGATAGTGAAAAGGCTATTTATATGTACTCCGAATGTGAAAAACGCGGACTTTCCGTGCTTTTTCATATGGGCGATGACAGATATGATTATTCTGCTCCCGAAAGACTTGCCAAGATCGCAAAAAAATTTCCGGAGCTCAAGATACATGCGGCACACTTTGGCGGATACCAAGCTTGGAAAACAGCTTTCTCTGTGCTTGATCCCTCAGAAAATTTGTACTTTGACACATCAAGCTCCCTTCCGTTTATCGACCGAGATACAGCGCTTCGCTTTATTGACAAACACGGTGCAGATAAATTTATGTTCGGAACAGATTTTCCAATGTGGGATCCGCAGGAGGAGCTTGACAGATTTCTGAGCCTCGGTCTTGATAAAACAACCGAGGAAATGATACTCCACTCCAATTTTGAAAAATTTTATTTAAACAGGTAAAACCGTACTATGGAAAACAAACTGAATATTAAATCGGTTTTGATTATACCCAATGTTACCAAGCCCGAAACGCTCGGATACACGGATAAGCTTTGCAGCTTTTTCGAGAATAAAGGCATCGTCACAAAGGTTGCCCTTGACCTTTGTGGAGAAGCATGCTCTCTTGACCACGTGGACATGGCAGTGGTTCTTGGCGGTGACGGAAGCGTACTTATGGGCGTTTCTTATCTTGGTAAGAATGACATTCCGATCATCGGAATCAACTTCGGTCACTTTGGCTACCTTACAGAATGCGAACCCGCAGATGGCTTTGAAACCATTGAAAAAATATTGCGAGGTGAATATGAGATCGAAGAGCGTATGATGCTGTCTTGCCGCCTTTACAATGATGACTCTGATAATTACGAGGAATATTCAGCCTTGAATGAAGCGGTAATATACCGCGGCTCTCTTATGCACATTCTTGATATTCCTTTAAATATAAACGGCAAGCCCATCACCAATCTTTTGTGCGACGGCGTTATAATATCAACTCCCACGGGCTCAACGGCATATAATCTTTCCGCAGGCGGTCCCGTTCTTGTACCAACGTCGGAAAATATTGCAATTACGCCGATATGTCAGCGCAACCCCTCCTGCTCATCCATCGTAACATCGGGTGATGATCTTATATCCGCTTCAACAAATAAAACCGCATTCCTTTGTATCGACGGTCAAAAGCAGATAAAGATCGAAAAGAATGCAAGACTCGTTTTTAAAAAGAGCTCTCGCAAAACAAAAATCGTTAAAGTCAGCGACGGAAGCTTTTATACCGCCCTGCAAAAAAAACTCTCTAAGGAGATAGAATAAATGTATAAGATAGTTTTCAAAAAAAGCCTTAACCCAACGGTTACGCTTATGGATATCGAAGCTCCCCTTGTTGCCAAAAAAGCTCTTGCGGGACAGTTCATCATCCTTCGCGTGGACTCCGAGGGCGAAAGAATCCCCCTTACCGTTGCGGGATACGACAGAGAAAAAGGCACTGTCAGAATAATTTTCCAAGTAGTCGGAGCTACCACCGTAAAGCTCAACAACTTGAACGAAGGAGATTACCTTGAAGATTTCGTTGGTCCCCTTGGCAAGCCCTCCGAGCTTGAAGGACTTAAGAAAGTCGTTATCGTAGGAGGCGGCGTTGGATGTGCTATTGCACTGCCCGTTGCAAAGGCTCTTCACGAAATGGGTTGTGAGGTATGCTCGGTAATCGGATTCCGTAACCGCGACCTCGTTATCCTTGAGGATGAGTTCAAGGAAGTATCAGACAGACTTTTTATAACCACAGATGACGGCTCATACGGTGAAAAGGGTGTTATCACAATGCCCCTTGAAAGAATTCTTGCCGAGGAAAAGTTCGACAAGGTTATTGCTATCGGCCCCCTTGTTATGATGAAATTCACCGTTCTTTCCGCTAAGAAGTTCGGTGTTCCCTCCACCGTTTCAATGAACCCCGTTATGATCGACGGAACAGGCATGTGCGGCGGATGCCGTCTTACAGTTGGCGGAAAAATGAAATTTGCCTGTGTTGACGGACCCGAATTCGACGGTGAAGAAGTGGATTTTGACGATGCTATGGCAAGATCCGATATGTATCGCCCCTTCGAACGTCACGCATATGAAGAAGCCTGCAATCTTTTTCAGAAAGAGGTGGAATAATGGTTAAAGAAAGAACAGAAATGCCCCTTCTTTCCCCTGAGGAAAGAGCTAAGACCTTCAGCGAGGTAGCTCTCGGATATACATACGAAATGGCTCTTGATGAAGCTTCCCGCTGTCTTGAATGTAAAAATATGCCCTGCGTTTCAGGCTGTCCTGTACAGATAAAGATCCCCGATTTTATTAAGCGCGTAAAAGCAGGTGACATCGACGGCGCATATGCCGTAATTTCCGAGTCATCCTCCCTTCCCGCAGTTTGCGGCAGAGTTTGTCCCCAGGAAAGCCAGTGCGAATCCAAGTGCGTAAGAGGTATCAAATCAAAGCCCGTTGCTATCGGACGTCTTGAAAGATTTGTTGCAGACAATCACTCCGACATGAAGCTTGATGTTCCCGAGAAGAACGGACATAAGGTTGCCGTTGTAGGTTCCGGTCCCTCAGGTCTTGCCTGTGCAGGAGATCTTGCAAAGAAGGGATATGATGTTACAGTTTTTGAGGCTCTCCACAAGGAAGGCGGCGTACTTATTTACGGTATCCCCGAATTCCGTCTGCCTAAGGCTATCGTTAAAAAGGAAGTTGACGGTCTGAAGGATATTGGCGTTAAGTTTATGACCAATACCGTTATCGGTAAAACTCTCACTCTCGATGAGCTTTTCCTTGAAGGCTTTGAGGCTGTATTTATCGGCTCAGGAGCAGGTCTTCCCAACTTTATGAATATCCCCGGTGAAAACCTCAAGGGCGTATATTCCGCAAACGAGTTCCTTACACGTAATAATCTTATGGGAGCATACAAAAAGGATTCCGCAACTCCCGTTATGATGCCACTGCGCGTTGCAGTTGTCGGAGGCGGTAACGTTGCCATGGACGCTGCAAGAACTGCACTCCGTCTTGGCGCTGAAAAGGTACACATCGTTTACCGCCGTTCTATGGACGAGCTTCCCGCAAGACGCGAGGAAGTCGAGCACGCTATTGAAGAAGGTATCGAATTTGATCTTCTTCAAAGTCCTGTTGAGATCTTGGGATATCACAATCCCGATGACCGCCGCGATCCCAAAAACGGATTTGTTACAGGCATGCGCTGTATCAAAATGGAGCTCGGAGCTCCCGATGAGCGCGGACGCCGCCGTCCCGTTCCCGTTGAAGGCTCCGAATTTACTCTCCCCGTTGACTGCGTGATCATGGCTATCGGAACTTCTCCCAATCCTCTCATCACCTCAACAACCAAAGGTCTTGATACTGACCGCAGAGGTTGTCTTGTAACCAAGACCGAGGGCGGACTTACCACTAAGGAAGCAGTTTATGCGGGCGGTGATGCAGTTACAGGTGCGGCTACGGTTATCCTTGCTATGGGAGCAGGTAAAAATGCCGCTGCTGAAATCGATGAATATATCAAGTCTAAGAATTAATTGCTTTTAATTATAAAACATATAAAACAAGCCTTTTACTTTGTAAAGGCTTGTTTTTTGTTTTATAGGAAAGCTCTCCATCTATAAAAAATTCAGGGAGTTCCGAACCTTTACAGTTCCAAAAGCTCGCTTACAGTGACGATCTCATAGCCTTCGGAGAGGATATAGGGCACGATAATACGAAGTGCCTCGGGTGTGTTGGACTCTCCGAAAACGTAATCATGAAAAAGTATTATTGCACCCGGTCTTATATTTTTCTTTACCGTAGCCACTATCTTCTCCGTGGAAGGGATCTCCCAATCTCGGGTATCGACTGTCCACAAAATGATTGAATAATTTTTCTTCAATGCAACATTCCCTACGTCTTTATTGCAAAATCCTCCCGGCGGTCTGAATATTGCGGGTCGCTCTCCTGTAATCTTAAACAGAGCGTCTTCTCCCTTTTCGATCTCATTTTCAAGTGACAATGGAGATATTTTGGGAATTTTGGGATGAGTATAGGTGTGATTTCCTATCTCATATCCGTTTTCTGCTTCTTTTTTTACAATATCGGGGTATTCCTCGGCATTCTTGCCAATTACAAAAAAAGTTGCTTTAACGCCATAGTCCTCCAAAATGGATATGATTTCCCGAGTATGCTGAGGATGGGGGCCGTCATCAAAGGTTAGGGCAATCCTTTTTTTGTCCGTGCCGCCGCATTTATATATTAACTCTGAATCATGACCTGTATTACCGCACACTATTGACGCCGTACATAAAACAAGACTTATTATTCTTGAAAATGCTATCATTTTCCAAAAAGCTCGTCCATTGTACCGAAACGGTAGCCCATTTCCGTCCATTTATCAAGTAGTATGGGGAGTATCTCCGCATTGGTCTCGGAGGTGGGATGCAAAAGAAGCACCATTCCGTTATGGGTATGCGACAGTATATTGTTTATTGCCTTCTCGGGATCGGGCTGACATCGATTATCCCAATCAGCATAAGCAAAGCTCCAAAATACGGTTTTGTATCCCATAGAATCAAGGAAAGAAAGAGTTTCCTCGCTGAATCTTCCCTCGGGCGGACGGAAATATTTTGACACTTCGATCCCAAGAGTTTCCCGACAACATTCTTCAAGGTCGGTGAGTTGCTTTTTAAAAATGGCTTTGTCGCATATCTTAGACATGTCGGGATGCTTTGCTGTGTGGTTTCCCAAAACATGCCCCTCGTTATTCATGCGTCTTACAAGGTCGGGATTCCTGAAAACAACGTTTTCAAGTATAAAAAAAGTACCTACTGCATTTTTCTCTTTAAGTGCATCTAGCACCTTCGCTACATTTCCGTTTTCATATCCAACGTCAAAGGTGAGATATATTACCTTGTCATTCTCATCTGCATCACGATCCACCCACCTGACAGAATATTTGTTTATAAACGAAAGTTCCTGTGCATCGGGAGGTGCTTGACCGTTATCCATTTTTTTAAAAAACCAATTATATGGCGTTTTTGAAGGCATCGCCTGTACTAAAAGACCAAACACAAGCACAAACGCCGTCAATAGCGCGGATATCATCAATAAAATCTTCTTCATTTTCTGATCTCTTTTAAGCTTAAAATATATTCAAGGAGCAACATTGATATTTACAATATATTGTCATTTTCAAGAAAAATTGTTTGCTCCGTTGAATAGTTTTTACAAATGTTACAAATAAATTCATGTCAAATACTTGTAATTTACCATAATTAATGTTATATTTTATGTGTATAAATATGCTTTGCGAGGACATTATGATAAAGAAATTTTCTGCTTTAATTTTGATACTTATTTTGTGCCTTTCCCTTATCTCCTGCTCAAAGGAAGAAATTCGTGAAACCTCCGTGGCAGGAGCATATTACCTGATGTTCCAAGAAATGACAAATAACGGTGCGGATATCTCTGCCTACACATATCTTTCCTTCGACAAAGAATCCACGGGACTTGAAGGAGAAGATCTTGAAATTCTGGAAAATCTTATTAAGGATTATTGCGACGAAATAGACATCGGATATCTTGACATGGACAAAACCCGCCTCAGACGCGCCCTAAAAATTGACGACTCGGCAAGAGGAGAGGTTTTCACAGGGGGATATCTACTCTCCTATTCAAACTGCCGCTTTGAAGAAGACGAAGACGGCGAGGAATTTTTTACAGGAGATATTGAGCTTTGGCACGGTGATTTTGATGCCAAGGGCGGATTGGATTTTATTATCAAGAAAACTAATAAAGGTTGGTACATAGACCGCGACCAAACAAACGGCGGTTACGATACCATCATATCTTAACGCTATTGAAGGAGCAGATTTATGTTGGAATATATTTACAAGCGTTCACAACCGAATAAAATTCCGAAGATACTTTTGCCTGTGCTTGAAAGCCTTTCGGTTTCTTGCAAAGAAGTGACCTTGTGTATTCCCCTTGACAGATCACAAAGCGGAATGCACGCGGACACATATATTATCTGCAAATCCGAAAGAGCATACGTAATCTCGGGATACGTTAAATCCGAAATTGTAAAAAAGAAAAACAAAAGAGAATTTTTTATAAATGAAAGCGATGACTTTGACTATTGCGAATATGAAAACTACACGGTAGAAGAAAACGTCAGCTCCCTTTTTCTCTCTGCAAAAAAGAAGGGAAGCGGAGAATACAAGATCGTTGCAAACGCAAGCCTTACATACCGTCTTGAGCTTCAAAGCGCTGCGGAATACCTTAATTCTCTGTCCCAAACGGGAACGTTTGAACCCATTCCGGATTCCGAGGAAGAAAATCTTTTTTGTCCAAAATGCGGTCAGCGTTATGCGGATCCCACAAATAAAATATGCACCGAATGTATGGACAGAAAAAAGATCGTGGCAAGAACTGCCGAGCTTTTGAAAAAATACAAATTTAAGATAGCAGTTATTATCACAATGCTTATCCTTACAGGTGCCGTGGGTATCGTCACACCCTATTTTTCCTCAACCTTCTTTTACGATCAGGTACTTGGAGATGAATCGGGCAGGTTCTACGGGGCGGTAGTTCTCGTTGTAGGAATCGTTATCGGAACCAAGCTCCTTTCAACCCTCATATCCGTCGTGCATAATA
>JAZQRT010000122.1:0-21328 GCA_045629725.1 Eubacteriales bacterium
CATGAAATGGGCCGCGACGAAGCCCGTCACGGAAAAGCATTTGAAGGATTTTTGAAGAGATATTTCAAGTAATCCCCTTTAGAAAATCAAATACACCCGACATCGCCTAAAAACGATTTTCGCCCTGCCGGATGTAATTTATAAAGTCGGCAGAAGAACCCTCGGTTCTTCTGCCTTTTTTAAACAAACAATCACCAATCCGACACAAAGAAAGGAGAGAACTTATGTTAAGAAGAATTTATGCCGCTTTGATGATTGTGCTCACAATGTTTGGAGGGACTTACGCTCCACAACAAACAGCACCCAATCCGTCGGATACAAGCAACGAAACTGCTAAACAGGCATCCGTTCAAGCATCCGACAACCCTTTAGCGACGTTATCCCAAAGCGAAGCTGAAGAAATTGCACTCAAATCCTTGGGAATCACCCGTTCCGATGTCCGCATGGACAGAACAGAGCTTGATTGGGAAAAAGGTCAAGCTATATGGGAGGTCGAAATTTACTACGGTAATACCGAGTATGATTTCGAAATAAACGCCTTGACAGGTGAAATACTCCGTACTGACGTTGAACCGACGGAACGTCCCGACACCGATGTGGTTATCACACCTACACCAATCCTTCCGAGCGACCCTTCCCCGGACACAACCGAGCTTACCAAGGAACAGGCACTCGGCATCGCCCTTGATAATTTGGGTATTACTCAAGACAAGATTAGCAAACTTAAGATCGAAAAGGACCTCGATGACGAAATAACAGTTTACGATATCGAATTTCACACAGAAACTGCCGAGTATGACTACACAATTCACGCTTTAACGGGAAAGATCCTTGAAAAGGAAATTGACGTTAAAAAGACTATCGTAACTCCCGCCCCTGATTCAACACCCACTCCCACTCCGACACCTGAGCCGACACCTACCCCTGTCACTCCTCCGGAGCCCGTGACTAAAGAAATAACCAAGGATGATGCCGTCGCCATCGCCCTTGAACACGCAGGACTTATTGCCTCCGAGGTTAAGAGATTAAAGGTTGAAAAAGACTACGAAAAAGGCACCTTGGTTTATGAGATCGAATTTGAAAAAGGAGCTTGGGAATACGAATTCGAGATCCGCGTATCAGACGGAAAGATCCTTGAATGGGACAAAGAAATTGATGACTAAATGAAACAAAAAACTCCAATAAAATAATTTTGAAACAGAGTGCTTCGGGACTCTGTTTTTCTTCATTTGTATACAAAATAAACCGTCCATCTGAATACCAATGGACGGTTTGCTTTTAAATTTTATTTTGTGCCAAACAATCTATCGCCTGCGTCGCCAAGTCCGGGAAGAATATATCCGTGTTCGTTCAGACATCTGTCAAGGGTTGAAACGTAGATCTTGACATCGGGATGTGCCTCTGCAACTCTTGAAACACCTTCGGGAGCACCTATGATCGCCATAAATTTAATGTGCTTACAACCACGCTTTTTAAGCAAGTCAATAGCATCGCAGGCACTTCCACCTGTTGCAAGCATGGGATCCACGAGCAAGACCAGTTTATCCTCATCATCAATATCAGCGGGCAGCTTACAGTAATAAGACTGAGGCTGCAAGGTTTCCTCGTCACGATACATACCGATATGTCCCACTCTTGCTGAGGGGAAAAGCGCATGAATTCCGTTTACCATTCCAAGTCCTGCACGCAAGATCGGTACGATAGCTACGGCATTGTCCTTTACAACACGCTGTGCACAGGTCTCAAGCGGTGTGGTTACCTCTTTTTCAACAGTGGGAACATCCTTAAAGCACTCGTAAGTCATAAGGGTAGTGATCTCTTCCACAAGCTCACGGAATTCCTTGGTGCTTGTGCGTTCGTCACGCAAAATGGCAATTTTATGTCTGATAAGCGGATGGTCAAAGACTACCACGTTTTCATAATTTTTCATATTTATTCTTCCTTTCAATAAGCAGTTATCTATTCTTTTTGAATTTTGTCAAAATCGTATTGACCGCAATACCCAAAACAAGAGCACACGCAACAGGGGTGATGAACACCTTTCCGCCGATCGCCATTGCCATACCGCCGATACCGGGAATCAAAATTGCTGAAACGGTGAAGACGTTGACATTGTCTTCAAGATCAACCTTCTGGATCATTTTCAATCCCGAAACGGCAATAAATCCATAAAGTGTGATACAAACTCCGCCCATTACACAACCGGGAATGGAATCAAGGAATGCAACGAAAGGTGAAATAAATGAAATGAGAATAGCAATGATCGAGGTTGTTGTAATAGTGATAACGGAAGCGTTTTTCGTAATCGCAACGCAGCCTACAGATTCTCCATAGGTAGTATTGGGACATCCGCCAAAAAACGCACCTGCAAAAGATCCAACACCGTCACCTAAAAGTGTTCTGTGAAGTCCCGGATCCTCAATAAGATCTTTTTCAATGATGGTAGAAAGATTTTTATGGTCCGCAAGATGCTCTGCAAAAACTACAAACGCAACAGGAATATAGGCAAACGCAACAGTTGCAAGGTAACCCCAATTAAAATCTGCAAAACCCTTTGATGCATCAACAAAGGCAAAATTGGGAATCGTGAGGAAAGATGAAACGCCGATATCCTGTCCAAAAAGCGCCTTGAAGGGTGCAAAATCAATAATCATCAAGGATTCATTTCCTGTTGCAGTACCGATAACGGTAAAGATAAGAGCAGTAACATATCCCGTAAGAATACCCATAATGAAGGGGATAAGCTTGATAAGCTTCTTTCCGTAAACAGAGCAAGAAATGGTGACCAACAATGTGACAAGGGCACATACAACAGACACCCAAATACCTGCCTTCATTTCAAAATAGCTGGAAATTCCAAAATCCACCTTGCCGCCGTAAGAAAACACGTCATTTACTGCCGCGCCCGCAAGGGATAAACCGATAAGCGCTACTGTTGGGCCGATTACTGCCGTAGGCATGATCTTATTGATCCACTTTGTTCCGGCAAGTTTTACGATCAGCGCAAGGAGAACATAAACCAATGCTGCAAAAGCCGCACCAATCAAAAGTCCTAAATATCCTAAAGAAACATTTCCGACAGCACCTGCAAATGCCGCGATCATCGGTCCGATGAAAGCAAAAGATGAGCCAAGGAATACAGGACTGCGGAATTTGGTGAAAAGCTGATAAACCAATGTACCCACACCCGCGCCAAACAAAGCCGAGGAAGCGGACATGCCGTTTCCTACGATCATTGGAACCGTGATGGTTGCCGCCATGATCGCCAAAAGCTGCTGAAAAGCAAAAATAATAATCTGGTGAAACTTCGGCTTGTCATGAATGTCATAAATGAGATTTTTTGCCATAAAAAACTCCTCCAAAATGTTTATTGAAAATGCAATATCATCTCTTTGATTATACCGATTTGCACAACAAAAGTCAACAGATTTCGACCGATATTAACAAGAAATATTTTCTTCTTAAATTGAAATTTATATATGGGCGTTGCCCATTCCCCACCAACCCTTTTTCTAAAAAGGGTTGGTGCCCAAAAACTTTAATAAAAGAGTGTATCTTAATTAAAAGTTAAAATACCTCCAATAAAAAATTCTGAAACAGAGCGCTTCGGTGCTCTGTTTTTTCATAGGAATACGGTATTTTGATGCCCGGAAATATTGTGATAGGCATTTGTGTGGAGTATGACTTTTCCCTGCGGTCGTGGACCGCTCTTGACAAAAAGCAAAATTTGCAGTATTCTTATATTGTTCTTATACACAAATAGTAAGGAGATTATTATGACAAAAAGACTATTCACATTATTTATATTAATTTGCATGGTTCTTTTCACACTTTGCTCTTGTGAAAGTGAAAAGAAGATAACTGATAACGAGGCTTTTGCTATCATGATCGAGGATCTTGGCGAAAATGCCACCGAAGTTTCAGCTCCTCATATCCACGAGGGAACTTACGAAGGTAAGAATTGCTACAATATTTATATTACAGTAAACGGCGAGTCCTTGGTTTACGTTATTTCCACGAGCGGCGAGATACTTTACAAGGGTGTTAGTGGTGAGCATAGCCACTGATTTATAGTGTTTAATAAAACCAATGCACCGCAAACTTCAGTTTGCGGTGCATTTTATTATTTCAATTTTTCATCAATATATTTTATATAATTCCTTTTACTAACCTTGTCCGAATTATCACGATACCAAGCAAATGACGCCTTCAATCCTTCCGATATGGGCTTCAAGTCAGAAAGCAACTGACATTGAGCGGTAACATCAAGGGAAAACTCGTAGTCGTGAAAACAAAAATAGTATAATTGATTATCATCACTTTGCACGTTTACAAATTCTAGAGACGTTCCAACGGCATCATAGCAAAGCTGAACCCAATCCTTTACCGAAACAAGCTCCGTATTTCCCACATTGAAAACATGCTGTGAAGGCCTTTTTTCCAAAAGGACATCTATAAATCTGCAAATATCACCAATATAGGAAAACTGTATCTTCATTTCATCATTTGGAGGCAGATAAAATTTTCTGCCCCTCATGGCACAGTCAAAGATAAAGGATTCTCTATACACATTATTCATCGAACCATAAATATATGGGGGTCTCAAAACATATGCATTGGGAACTCTTTCAAGCAAAAGCTTTTCTGCCTCGATCTTATCCGTTCCGTATTTCCCCCACATGGTATTGCCTGTAACCTCGGCATCTTCAGTGAAAGGTCTTGGGAGATCTTCTGAATAGACTGCACTTGAGCTTATAAAAACATAGTCCTTATATCCCCCAATTGCATCCAGCAACATTTCAACCGCCTTGGCATTATATCCCGTGTCCACCACAAGGTCAAAATAATATTCCCGAAGCTTCTCGCCCAAATTGTACCTATCCGCCTCAATCAATTTTACACCCTTGGATTGCTCTTTGGTATTTCTATTAAGCACATACACCTCGTGCCCCTGCGCTACATAATACTCTGCTATGTATCTGCTTACAAATACTGTTCCGCCGGTTACGAGAATTTTTTTCATATCGACCTCTGAAATTGTTACCCATCTTTCAACAGGAATTAGTTAATTATCATTTTAAGTCCCTTACCTTGAACATTGACTCTTGTTTCACCATCAACGACGATTGTTTGTGTTTTTTTATTAAAGGGGTTTAAGGTACGGAATGTATGCTCTCCTATTTCCAAAAAGTGCTGACATGATTCACCCGAAGGAAGAATATACTTATCACTGCCATCAATACTATACCAAAGTTGCATAGGCGCTCCTCCTGTTGAAACGTAACTGATTATAAGCACCGTTGCACTTGTATCCTCAAGGATCTTGGGAGAATATTTCAATATTTTATTGTTAAATCTCTCCACCGATTCTTTATCAAAAAGCGCTCTGTATGAATTTACTGAACGGTAATTCTCATGGAATTCAAGCATCTTCTGCCATGACCATACGGCATATGCGCAATAATCCTCATCTGTCATATCAAAGCGTTCCTCAATATACAAACCACAATAACACATAATGTTAGCAATTGCAACACGTCTGGTCTGGTCTTCGTCTTGAGCCGACGTTGTCTCACTTATGCTTGTTATCGCACCGAAAACTCCCGTCAACGCCATGACACCATTACCCTTTGTCAAGGATTTATAAAAATTCTGTGAGCAACCTGTCAACCAGTCTGCAACTTCATAACACTCGTTTATAATTTCAAGAACAATTTTCTTTTTTTCGTCCTCATCCTTAATGGTATCGCGCACTAAATCAAAAACAAGCGAAAGACTATTCGAAACCCTTGCTGCAGCTGAATAAATTTCTGAATTTTTTATACTTCTCGTTTTAAGTGTTGCAAGATAGAAGAGCGCCTCCCAGCTATTCGGATCTTTTTCAGTGATACTTTCGTAATGCCTAATTGCCACATCATAATCCAAAGCCTCTCGTGCATTTCTTGCCGCTTTATAAAGTCTATCCAGATCATCGGAATGATCGATCTTAACAGTACCTTGCACGGATACAACATCATCCGACATAAGTTTTCTGGCTTCTTCGACTGTATATTTTGCTCCACAATACTGGCATACAAAAAGGCCATTTTCCTTCACAAGGTCATTGCTGCCACACATTTCACATGCTAACTTTTTCATTTTGTTTTCTCCATATCATTTTACTTTCTAATATCTCTAAGTATAACACATCAAATATAGCATGTCAACTTATTGTTTTCAGAGCCATATATTTTTCTCTTGGCAAAAAAGGACGAAGAAAAATCTCCGTCCTATTAAAAACAATATGTTTTACGCCTTTTTTCTGATAAGAATGATAGGTGTAAGCTCTCTGTCCTGTCCTGCAGGGTTATCCTTGATCATTTCAAGAAGGTACTTATCCTCAATTCCAAGGCTTGTTCCCCTTCCGAGAAGCTCCTGTCCGTAGTCGTTAGCGTCAACGATCATCATATCAATGCCGTACTTAGCCTTGATATCATCGCACACGCCTGTAGAATTTTCGGGAATGAGGATTCCGATATCGCGGTATTCCTCCCAAACGTGGTCATAGAACCCGTCAAGTCCGCTGACTTCCATACCAACGATCTCATAGAACACGCCTCTTTTTCCGAAAAGCTTTGTTACAGCACTTGCAAACGCCGCCCAAAGAACCTTTAAAAGTCCAACCTGATCGATCGCAAACTGCATCTTTATCGCCTCACCAACGCCGATACCGTGGTCGGGGTGGGACGCAAATTTTGAAAGAAACTTAGCCCAGAAGGAAATCTTCATATCCTTGCGGTGGATGATCCTGTTCTGGCAAAGGGCAACGATCTTTTCGGAAACAGAAACGATATCTCCCTCCTTGTAATGCGGAACAACGTATTTTTCGATCACCTCGTCAAAGCTTTCACCAACCTGTATGAAATGCGTCTTTATTGCATAACGCTCATATTCTCCGATGCCTGTTTCAATCACCAATTTTTTGTTTTCATTGGAATTAAGCATTTTTATATTCTCCTTTATTTTTATCCATTATCTTTTATTATCTTCCACTATTCTGTAATTATATCACCGATTTTTATAAAAGTCAATAGAATTAACGGGATTTGCCCCATAAACATCATATTTTAACTTCAACAAAATCAAAAACGCTAAGTCCGTCCTCTGTGACCTCGCAGTTAAGGGCGCATATTTTAACACAGCTTGCCTGTGCCCTCTCAAGTGCCTCGGCAAATTCTTTATGAGTTTCACGGTTGGGCATAAAATATTTGCAGGGCTTCATTTGAATTATGAAAAACACATAAGCCTCGTAGCCGACTGAAACACTTTCCATAAGCTCGTTTATATGCTTTACACCGCGCTCTGTGGGAGCATCGGGAAATAGCACAACGCCATCATTTTCAAGAGTTACTCCCTTGACCTCTACAAAAATTTTACTCCCGTCCATATTTTCAAGATAGAAATCAAACCTGGAATTTTTATATTTACACTCCGGCTTAACATATGTTATTTCACCGAAAAAATCACAATTCCGTATCCAATCCGCAAATACCTTATTGGGAGCTTGGCTATCCATATTTATAAGGATATCGCCTTTATAGACTGCTACAAGATCGTACGATGTTTTTCTCTTGGGATTTTCCGCTTTTTCAAGGATAACCTCTGCACCCTCCTTAAGAAGCTCCCTGCACCTGCCCGTGTTCTTCACGTGGCAAAGCCTTTCTTCGCCATCGACCTCCACATAGGCTTCAAATCTGTTAGGTCTTGAAATAAATCTTCCCTTTACTGTGTTTTTATATCTCATTTCGCACCCTTTAACATTCTTCCTATAAGCTCTGCGCCGTTTTTCTTTAACCAATCGTGCCATTTATAATATTCCGGATACGCCTTTAACACCTCATCATAAAAGGCTTTTGAATGATTCATGTGTTTTCTGTGGCAAAGCTCGTGGACGATAACGCTGTCCAGCACCTCTATGGGTGCCAACATCAAAAGGCAGTTGAAATTAAGACCACCCTTCACGGAGCAGCTTCCCCATCTTGTTTTTTGATTTCTGATGGTAATGCTGCCATAGGTAACACCTATCTTCGCGGCGTAATAATTCGCCCTTGGTGGAATTATCTCCCTTGCCTTTTTGGCAAGATTCTCAATATCTTTCGAAGTAATGCTCGGAGCCTCGGAGGTTTTCTGCTGCACCACAAGTCTTGCGCCGATCCATTTTTCATGCCTTGCTATTACTTTTTCAATTTCGGATATCGGTGTTGTAACAGGCGCCCGTACGATAAGCTCTCCGTTTTTCACCTGTAAGCCGATGGTCTTTCTTTTACTTCTTATAAGCTTATATTCCATCATTCAAAATCCTTTATAAGCTTCACAACAACGCCCTGAATATATAATTCCTTGGGATAAATATCACGCTTATCCTCGGGGTAGCTTTTATTTTCTGCATGGAGCCTTGGTCTTTCGCCGTCAAAAAATATCCTTTTCAGAGTATTTCCCTCCTCGGTGAGAGCAACAACGATCTGTCCGCTTTTCGGAGAGTCCGTTCTCTTTACAAGAACAAGATCTCCCTGCTCTATTCCTGCGTCGATCATTGAGTCACCGTATGCTCTGAGGAGGAATGAATCCTCGGAGATCCATTCAAGGGGAAGTGCAAGATATCCATCCACCTGCTCACTTTCTTCATCGGGCTGACCGCAAACAACGTTTCCGAGAATGGGCACTCTTACGCTTTTTGATTTTTTGGCAAAATCCCCCTGCATGGTGAGTGTCCCCTTGCCGCTGTATTCAACGATTCCTCTCTCCTTGAGAGTCATGAGATATCTGTACCCCACGGACTTGCTCATTTCCATATATTCAAGTATCTCCCGAAACCTCGGAACCTCACCGTTGTTTTCACGCATATAGCTTTCTATGTACTCTGCCATTTTTTGCAGCTTTTCTTCACTTAATACCTTCATTTTACACCTACCGTAACCTTTGGTTCTTTTATTATATCATTCTTATTTTTCTTTGTCAAATCATTTCACAATAATTCTTGTATATTTTTCTTTTTTTGACAGAAAATAATATCAATATACGTTACGGGAGTTTATAAATGAAAAAATTATTCGTCCTTTTCCTTACATCCGCTCTTTTTGCCTCCTTGTTTAACTGTAGCTTTGCAGATTCATCAAAGGTTATTTCTCTGCAGCTATACAAAAGCGAAAGCGTTGAAAAAAACGGCAGACAATTCCAACAAAGTGCTTTTGAAGAACATGAGGGACATTTATATCTGATGCTTACGGGAGATATCTCCGAGCTTACAGACCCCGAGGACATTCACCGAGGAACGCCTGTTATCGCTTCCTTGGAAGATGATGATTACACATTCTTTGTTGACCACGTTCACCTTGACGAGAGCGGCGAGATGATGATCTGTATTGAGGCTGACGGAATGACGGACACCGAAAGCAATGGAAGACCTGACTTGAGCCTTAAATTTTACTCCGACGATTTTTCAAGCGCACTTTACTCGGCAAATATCAAAAATCTTCCGACACAGGATGAACCCACAATTCCTCAAACGGGAGATGGTGCTGTGTTTTTTATTTTAACTGCCGTGGCAAGTCTGTTCCTCATGGCTTTTTTACTTGCGCCCAAGAAAAGAACCGATTGATTTCACTGTAGAGCGGAATAATTTCCTATATTAAAAGAGCTGTAAGTACGCCTTTCATCGGCGGATTACAGCTCTTTCATATTCAACTGAAAAGTCCGTTAAGTCTTGACTTCAGCTTTTCCTTTTTCTTATCGCTTTCCTCGCGAAGGATCTCAATGGAGACTATATCCCCTTCCCTTGCGTCCGGTACAAGCTCTGCGGGAATACTAACAAATCTTCCCTTTTCAATTTCGCATACGGCATATGCGCCTTCAAATCTATCAATCGTTACTTTCATTTTTTACTCCTTTGGTTTACAAATACCACATGTAGTATATCCATTCTGACACAGTTCAGCTATAGATTGGGAGGATTCAGCTCTGTTTTTATCTGCAATCTTCTTAGCACTTGAACAGTCATGGTAGTGTATCTTTTTGGTACTTGTATTTAAAACCCATTTATATTCTGCACTGTCTTCCGTTTCTGCCGGTGTTGTATCAGGCGTTATATCAGGCGTTGCATCGTGTGTTATATCGGGTGTATTATTCGGAGTATTATCAGGTTCGGGAATAACACCGTCATCTGTCGGTTTACATATTCCGCATGCAGTATATCCCTGTGCCAAAAGTTCTTCAATTGATTTATCTGAAATCTCTTTATTTTCTTCACCGATTTTTTCAGCACCGCTGCAATCGGGCTTATGTATTTTTTTACTGCTCGTATTGAGCACCCACCGGTTCTGCTCGGTCACCGTTGCCGTAACGTCGGGGCTGAGTGTAACCTCTCCCGAAACACCGTCTGTCTTCTCGCATTTAATGCTGAGCTTTTCACCGTCCGTTGTAAACACTATATTTCCGTCCACGTCGGTTCTGAGTATCTTTGCGCCTATGCTTTCCCATCTTGAAACTATCTCCGAGTTGGGGTGACCGTATTTATTTGCTTCCCCAACGGAAATAACAGCAAAGTCCGCTCCTGTTGATTTTACAAATTTTGCAGATGACGAGGTTTTGCTTCCATGGTGTCCGATCTTGACAACGTTCGCCTTCACATCCGTACCAAGCTCATCCTCCACAAGCTTTTCCGCATCTCCCATAAAAAGGAACGAAAGCTTACCCGCGCTTATCTTCACAACAGATGAATAATCATTCAGCTCCTCATATTCCTCGGAAACAGGGGACAAAAATTCCGCTTTTACGTTCTCATCCTTCAGTATCTCAACACCCCTCATGGATCTTTTCAAGGTTATCCCCTTGCGCTCCACTGTATCAAGAAGCTCCTCGAACGACGAGGTGTTGTTCACGGCATTCGTCATATAAAGAACGCCGATCACAAAGCTTTCCATTACGTCCACCGCGCCGCCCATATGGTCTGAGTGAGGGTGTGTTACGATAAAATAATCAATCTTTTTGCATCCGCGATGCTTTAAATAATTGATCACCTTACCGCTTTCTTCCTTTTCCGCAGCATCAATTAGCATACACTTGCCGTTTGGAAATTCTATAAAAGCCGAATCTCCTTGTCCGACGTCAATAAAGGAAACCTTTAAAAGCTCCTCTCCTGTTATAACCTCGGTCACTTCGCTCGGATTCGTTGTGCCAAGCGTCAGATCAAAGAGTCCGCATGATGTGAAGATCATGGCAAGAACGAGCAAAAGCACCGCTAAATTTATTTTTTTCATTTTTTCTCCTATTTACTTTTATCTATTTCTATTACTGCCGCCGAGCCGAGATCAGTAAGGGTCATCTCCTCGGGATATTCCGCCGTATAACCATATGATCTAACAAATTCAAGTATTCTTTCTCCCTCGGGATGACGCGCAACGTTGCCGAAGAAGATCACGTTTTTATCAATAACAAGACTTGCGCCTCCGATGAATCCATAGGAGTAACCATCAAGGAGAATGTTTCCGCTTTGTATCATCATCACAGGAATTCCAAGCTCCTCAAGTGCTGTCTTCAGCCCCTTATCAGCAGTTATTGCACCCTCCTGTCCCAAAAGACATACCGAACACCTTGCATAACCTTGCTTTACGTTGATTATCCGACGCCCCGCTTTTATCTTTTCAGCAGTATGTGTGGACTTGCACAAAAGATATTCCCCAACAGGAAGTGCATCAAGATATATATCCCTTGGATATTCTTTCCCCGTCACCTCGTCTATGGGCTCGACCCTTATGTCTTCAAAAACATTTTTGTGTTCCTCGTAATATCCTTTCGGAACAAAAAGAACGTTCTCCTTCCGAGAAAAAAAGGTAAGCATATCCCCGTGGGAACAAACAGGCTCCGGCAACAAGGAAAAATGGGGCAGCTTTCTGACCTCTCCATACCTTGACAGTATATTTAAAAGGCAGGTCGGAGCATCACATGATATTAAAATTATTCTTTCCATATGCCATTAAAAGGACAATGGACGATGCATTTTCAATGCCTCGTCCATTTATCCTATTTGAGAATTATTTAATCTCGAGTTTTCCATTGCGAACCGAACGCAGACAACGTGAGCAAACATAAACGGTCTTGTGTGTTCCGTCAACATCAGCCTTGATCTTTCTTACATTGGGTTTCCATGTTCTGTTTGTTTTGCGGTTTGAGTGAGAAACATTCAAACCGAATGTTACGCCTTTTCCGCAGAGTTGACACTTAGCCATCGTTTGTTACCTCCAGTTTATTTAGAAACAATTAATTTCCGTACAAATCACAAAATATATTATAACATATTTTTTTCGAAATTGCAATAGTTATTGAAAAATATTTTCTATAAACTTTTTGCTTTTTTCGCTTTATTTTTCGGTCTGTTCTACCGAATCTTCCGTTTTCTTTTTGAAGGATATCTTATTCTCCGTCTTATTCATTACACGCTTCATGTTGTTGCGGTGGAGATATACAACAAGCACTGCCATGGCAATTGACATTACAGTTGCAAGGAAGGGCGGGAAAACCTCTCCTTCGACCGAGGGAAAATGAAGCACCTTATACATGCTTGAAGCAATTACAGGGAACATTGCAAGTGCAAGAACAGATCCGAGAGATACGTATCTTGTTGTTGCTACTGTAACTACGAATATAAACATACATATGAGAAATGCAACAGGCTCAAGGAAAAGTATTACTGCCGATGCACAAGCAACGCCCTTACCGCCCTTGAAATTATAGTACACGGGGAAAGCGTGTCCCAGCATACACATGAATCCTGCGATATATCCAAAAGATTCTCCGCCGATGATAATTCCGATTATAACGGAAAGCGCCGCCTTGAAAAAATCTCCAAGGTAGGTAAGCGCAGCCGCGCCCTTGCCATAGGTCCTGAGCATATTCGTAGCTCCTGCGTTTCCGCTTCCGTGGCTTCTTACATCATCTTTATACTTGATTTTGGAAAGAATTATTCCGAAATTAATACTTCCAAGATAATATCCCATTACCGCTATTGCAAGCATAGAAAGAACATAGGGCAATATATCAAAAGAAATATACTCAATTCCGTCCTGATATCTGATATCGGCGATCCAATTCTTCAAATATCCGTAATCGTACTTTAAATTATTAAACCAATCGATCATTTCGCGCCTCCATCACTTTTTTTCGTCGCCTTTTTCGCGTATTATCAGCTTGATGGGCGTTCCCTCAAATCCAAATACACGTCTTAAGCAGTTTTCCAAATATCTTTGATATGAAAAATGGAAAAGCGTTGCGCTGTTGCAGAATATAACAAAGCAGGGGGGCTGAGAGCCTGTTTGAGTCATATAGTAGATCTTCAAATATCTTCCCTTGTCAGAGGGAGGCTGAACTCTTGCCACTGCATCTGCAAGAACGTCATTGAGCATTCCTGTCGTTACTCTTATCTTCGCCTGCTCGGCAACCTTATTTATCAAGGTAAAGAGCTTATCAATTCTCTGCCCTGTCTTTGCAGATACATATATCACGGGCGCATAATCCATATAGGAAAAGGCTCTCTTTATATCATCTGTAAATTCCTTGACAGTATTATTATCCTTTTCAACAAGGTCCCATTTATTGATCACAAAAATGGACGCCTTACCTGCTTCATGAGCAAGTCCCGCTATCTTCTCGTCCTGCTCTGTAACTCCCGAGGTTGCATCGATCATAATGAGGCAGACGTCCGCTCTTTCCACCGCCATCTTTGCGCGGAGAACGCTGAACTTTTCAATTCTGTCCTCAATTTTACTTTGCTTTCTTATTCCCGCAGTATCAATAAATACGTACTTTCCGTATTCATTGACCACATCCGCGTCAATTGCATCTCTTGTCGTTCCCGCAATATCCGAAACGATCAAACGGTTTTCTCCGAGAACTCTGTTGACAATGGAGCTCTTTCCCGCGTTCGGCTTTCCGATGACTGCAACCTTGATGGTATCGTCATCCTTTTCTTCTTCCTCCTGCTCGTGGAAGTGACTGCAGACCTCATCAAGGAGATCTCCCGTTCCCGTTCCGTGAATACCCGACATGGGTATGGGATCGCTGAGGAAGCCAAGCTCATAGAATTCATAGAACTCAGAGGGCAGGTTTCCTATATTATCCACCTTATTTACTGCAAGGATAACAGGCTTTCCGCATCTTACAAGCATTTTTGCTATTTCTCTGTCGTCCCCTGTCACACCTGAATGGATATCTGTGACAAGAACGATAACATCAGCCATATCAATTGCTATTTCAGCCTGTGTTTTAATATGTTTAAGTATGATGTCGTCAGTTTTGGGCTCAATACCACCCGTGTCGATCATCATAAACTGCTTGCGGTTCCATTCACATTCATAATAGATTCTGTCTCTGGTTACACCGGGAACATCCTCTACGATGGAAACTCTTTCTCCCGCTATTTTATTGAATATTGTACTTTTTCCAACATTCGGGCGACCTACTATCGCCACAACAGGTTTTGCCACAATACAACACCTCCTTTTGGGGACAATTTCAAAAATTCTCCCTCATCCTTTTTTCGTCCGTTTTGCCAAATTAAGAAAGCACTCCTCTGACAAATCCGACACCGTCCACGTCATGAAGCTCAACCCTTACGCCAAGCTCTCTTTCAAGGTCCTCAATGCTTACTCCATCCAACATAAGGTCTCCCTCGTGTCTGAAGCACACCTTGGGAAGGAGCAGTCTTTCTCCGAGAGACTTGCCCTTAAGCTCCCTTATAACGTCCGAGCCGCATATAAGCCCCGCAACGGTTATATTTTCTCCAAAAAATTCATTTTCTATTTTATATACGGTGATCTTCGTATTCGGTACTGCCGCCATGAGCTGTTCTGCAAGACCGCTTATAAAATCATACGCCGCCACGCCTGTTACTATCGAGATATCTCGTGGCTTTTCTGTATCATATTCATCAAGATACAGTATCTCGTCCTGAAATTCCTCATCCATTGAAGCTATCATACCGACACCGTTTTCGATCTGAGGAAATCCCTCGTAAAAATCAGCTCCGGGTATTTCAAGTCCGCCCTTGATATAAAGCTCGTCCGAAGGATATATGATCCTGCATCCGTGCTTTTGAATACATACTTCTCCGAAATCCTCAACAGCCTTTACGATCTGTCGGCACTCTGCCTCTGTGAATGGCTCAAGCGGATAAAGACCGCATCTGTACTTCGTGATACCAGCCGGAACAACGGAAACGCTTTCCACCTGCGGATAAAACCGCGCAAGGTCGGTCATTGATCTTTCAAGCTCCTTGCCGTCGTTAAGTCCGCGGCACACAACGAGCTGACAGTTCATTTTTATCCCCGCTCCGGCAAGCTTTTCGATCCTTTCAAGAATATTGCCTGCAAAACGGTTATTCATCATTTTGACTCTGAGCTCGGGGTTCGTTGTATGAACGGATATATTAACGGGACTCATCTTCATTTTAATGATCCTGTCAATATCCTCATCGCTCATATTGGTCATGGTGATATAATTTCCCATCAAGAATGAAAGTCTTGAGTCATCGTCCTTGAAGTACAGGGTATCTCTCATGCCCTTGGGAAGCTGATCTATAAAACAAAATACGCACTTGTTACGGCAGGATTTTTTTTCATCCATCAAATACGTCTTGAACTCAAGTCCGATATCGTCATACTCACCCTTTTTTATCTCAACGTCAAAAAGGTCAGCTTCTCTGTGTATCTTCAAAACTACCTTCTTGTTTGTCAGGTGAAAACGATAATCAAGCACGTCCTTTATATCCTCTCCGTTTACCGATATAAGATAATCCCCTGCTTTTATTCCGTGTTTTTCGGCAATTCCGCCTTTTTCGACAAATTCAATCTTTACCATATATAAATCCTATAAACCAAAAAAATACGGGCGGTCTCGAATGCCTGCGCTTTCGGGATAGTCCGCCCTATTTTTATTTGCCGATTACTCGTTATCTGCCTTCTCGATAATCACTTTTCCGGCATAAGAACCGCAATTTCTGCATACTCTATGGGTAAGGTTGTACTCACCGCACTTAGGGCACTTTACCATTGTGGGAGCGTCCAACTTCCAAACTGATGAACGTCTCTTATCACGTCTTGCTTTTGAAACTTTTCTCTTCGGTACTGCCATGACTATTCCTCCTTGGTTGCATCTTGGTTATATTTTAAAAATTTTTAACTATGTTATTACTTGCTTTCTTCCTCAGAAAGCTTCTTGAGTGCTTCTGCCCACACCGAATCAACAGCATTTTCCTTGCTGCAACGGCACTCCTCGCTGTTGAGGTCTGCGCCGCATCCCTGGCAAAGTCCGAGACAATCCTCCGAGCACAAGTGCTTTGTGGGGAATCCGAGAATCAATTCTTCTCTTATCTCCTCGTCTGCTTCGAGAAATCCGCCTTCCTTAAGCTCGAGATATACGCCGTCTTCATCTTCCTCAGGGGCGCTTCCCGCTTTAACAAGGGTTCGCTCAAAGCTTATCTCAAGGCTGCATTCAATGGGCTTCGTGCATCTGTCACAAAACGTATCATACTTTATATCCGCAGTAATTTCAAGACTGATGTAGCCAGCCATATTCTTTACTTTACCATGAACATTCAGCGGCTCGGGAAAGGCAACACCATAAAATTCATCTTCGATTGTGAGTGGATAATCAAAGGAAATCTCTTTTTGTTGTCCTGCCAAAACATTGGATAGATCAAGTCTCATTATTTAACCTCATCATACAATACACAAATTGTCACAAACTATATTATATACACCGAAACGCCTTTTGTCAAGGGGTTTTTTAACTTTTTTTGTAACATAAATAAGAACAAAGGCAGTTTTTCAAAGAGCAAGTTTCAACAGCTTCATTATCTTCTTTTCCTCTCTTGATATTTTCACTTGGGAAAGCCCAAGTACCTTTCCCGTCATTTGCTGTGACAGGTTTTTATAAAATCTCAGCCTTATTATCTCCTTTTGGAGAGTATCAAGACTCTTTATTGCATCTCTCAGGGCAAGAGAATCCGTAAGGAGTTCAATTTCATTTGAGTTATCCGGAATAACGTCCGAAAGCCTCATTCCGTCCCCATCTGAGCCTATTACCTCGGAAAGTGAATGTATCGGACTTGAAGCCTCGATAACCTCGCTTATTTCCTCCGGTGATATTCCGCAAAGCTCTGCAAGCTCCGATATTTTAGGCTCCCGTGAATGGATCCTGAGGAAGTTCTCCCTCTGCCGCATTACGCTTGCCGCCTTAGCCTTTATACTCCGGCTCACCTTTATCGGTCCGTCATCACGCAAAAATCTCAGTATCTCCCCCGTGATAAGAGGAACCGCATAGGTAGAAAATACGTTTCCATACGAAAAATCAAAGCTCCTTGCAGCCTTTATCATTCCTATTGCACCGATCTGCACAAGATCCTCATACTCCACTCCCCTGTCGTGAAATCTGATAACGATGCTTTTTACAAGTCCCATATTTTCATTTACAAGCTCCTCAAGTGCTTCTTCGTCACCCTCGGCTATTTTCTTCAAAAGAACGTGATTACGGTTTTCCTCTGCCAAATTACGCCTCCATCTACTGCTATGACAGTTTTTTATAAAGCGTTATCGTTGTCCCCGAACCAAGCTTTGATGACACCGTCATTTTATCCGTAAAGCTTTCCATGATCGCAAATCCCATGCCGCCTCTCTCACCGCTCTCATCAGTGGTATAAAGGGGCTCGCGGCATTTTTCGATATCGGAAATTCCGCAGCCCCTGTCTTTGATCTTCAAAACCACCGTTCTGTCGGAATAACATTTAACGCTTATGTAGATCGTGCCCTCCGTTCCCTTGTAGCCATGCACTATACAATTTGTTACCGCCTCGGAAAGCGCCGTTCTTATATCAGCAAGCTCCGGAATCGTGGGATCAAGCATGGTCACAAATCCGCACACCGCAGTTCTTGAAAACCTTTCGTTTTCAGAACGGGACATCATTTTCATGCTGAATTCATTCAATAATTTTCTTTTCATTGTTCTTCTCTCTCCTTTGTACATACTTAAAGCCCTTCACCTTCATGACCTTGCCTCCGTTTTTTATTATCTTTATAAACTTGTCCACACCCGAAAGCTTTATTATTTTCATGATCTCCTCGGTGGGGTCCTTAAGTATCAGCTCCGAGCCCATATCCTTTATTTTTCTGTATCTGCCCAGAATCAGCCCAAGTCCCGAGCTATCCATAAAATCTATGCTTGAAAGATCAAGCACAACCTTGGGTGTTCGATAAAAAAACACGTCCCTGTCTATCGCCTCCCGTATGGCAGGTGCGCGGTGGTGGTCTATCTCTCCCTTTATAATTACAGTAAGCATATCCCCTTCAAGCTCACTATAAACCTGTACGTCCATCACTTTTCCTCCTTTATCTCTTCTTTAAAATATAATACCCCTTTCCCTTTTCAAAAATTGTCGATACGGGGAATTTTTTTCAATCCCCTTAAAAACTCTTGAAATCGTTTCGAATTTATTATATAATATATGGGAATGATATAGAGGTGACAAATAATGATAAACGAAGAAAAAATAATCGATCTGCACACACATTCAAATTGCTCGGACGGCTCAATGACACCTCGCGAGCTCATGCTTCATGCCAAAGAAAAAGGAATTTCTGCTGTTGCTCTCACTGATCACGACACGGTTTCGGGAATCGAAGAAGCCGAAAGGTACGCACGTGAGCTCGGTGTGGAATTTATTCCCGGTGTGGAGATATCCACGGAATCTATTTCACAGGTACACATTCTCGGACTTTACATCGATATTCACGCGCCCTCGCTTCTTGAGCTTTTCAAAAATCAGCAGGTGGAAAGGCTCGTTTCCAACAAAAAATATCTTGCCCTTCTTGCCGAAAACGGCTTTCCCATTACGGAAGAGGAAGTTAAAAAAATTGCGCCCCACGGCGGTGTGGGACGTGCACATTACGCAAGGATCATGATGGAGCACGGATGGGTGGACTCTGTTGCCGATGCCTTTGACAAATATCTCGGCGTCGGTATGTCATGCTACGTAAAGCGAATGGTGGTCCCCCCCGAAGAAGCCATCGACCGCATACACAGAGCGGGCGGACTTGCCTTTTTTGCTCACCCCTACCAGACAAAGCTTGACCTTCAGGGCATTTATGACCTTACACGCCGCTTAAAATCCGCAGGACTTGACGGAATTGAGGGATATTACAGCGAATATACTCCCGAAATGCACCAGAATTTCATGAAAATCGCAAAGGATCTCGACCTTCTTGTTTCCGGAGGAAGCGATTATCATGCGGATATGAAGCCCCACCTTGAGATCGGCGTGGGCAGAGGAAATCTTCGCGTTCCTTATTCGGTCCTTGAAAACATAAAAAGAGTACACAATTCAAAATAAATCCAAGAAAGGACATGAATTTGATAAAAGAAAAGTTTAAAATAGGCGGTATGACCTGTGCCGCATGCGTTTCCTCCGTTGAAAAGGCAGTCTGTTCGCTGAGCGGTGTGGAACGCGCATCCGTCAGTCTTATGACAAATTCCCTCGAGATAGAATATGACCCGAACGCACTTTCTCAAAGGGATATAATCAAAGCCGTAAAAAACAAAGGTTATTCAGCCGAGCCCTTTGTGCGGGGCAAAAATGAAGATTCCACCGAAGATACGGAAAGGATGAAGATGAGATTTATCATTTCCCTCTCCTTCATGCTCCCTCTTATGTATATTTCAATGGGAAGCATGCTCGGACTTCCCATTCCCTCCATCCTAAATGATAATTTCATCATTTTCGGCGCTTTGCAATTTGGTCTTTGCTCTCCCATCGTGGCGGTGAATCACAAATTCTTTACCATAGGCTTCAAGCGGCTTATAAAGCTTGACCCCAACATGGATTCCCTTATCGCAACGGGATCAGGTGCCTCCATTATATATTCCCTCTACGCATATATTAAAATGGCAACGGTTCCCTCTCACATGGGACACTACCATTTATACATCGACTCCGCGGCGATGATACTTACGCTTATCACTCTTGGTAAATTTCTTGAGGCAAGAGCGCGCCGCAAGACCTCGGGAGCGCTTCATAACATTGCAAAGCTCTCTCCGGAGTTTGCCACGGTTTTAAAAGATGGCACGGCAAAGGAGATCCCCACCTCAGAGCTTGCACTCGGTGACAGGGTCCTTATGCGTCCGGGACAAAATCTGCCTGCCGACGGTACCATCACCTCGGGACATGCCTCCATCGACGTTTCCGTTATTACGGGAGAGAGCATCCCCGTGGAGCTTGGAGTCGGAGATACTGTCAGCGCGGGAACAACAAATCTTAATTCCTCCTTTGAATTTGAGGTTACTCAAAAGGGTGAAATGACCACCCTCGGAAAAATGATCGCCCTCGTTGAAGATGCGGCGGCATCCAAGGCGCCTATTGCAAGACTTGCGGACAAGGTTGCATCTGTATTTGTGCCCATCGTGATTGGTATCGCCGTTTTAACCTCTGCCGTTTGGTTTTTCGTTACCCAAAATATCGAAACGGCGCTTTCCGTTGGAATTTCAGTCCTCGTTATCGCCTGTCCCTGTTCTCTCGGACTTGCTACCCCAACAGCCATTATGGCGGGTACGGGCAGGGGAGCGGAATTTGGAGTTCTTTTCCGTTCAGCCGAAGCTCTTGAAACTCTCGGAAAAACCGATACTGTTATCCTTGACAAAACGGGCACGATCACAGGCGGAGTATTGAACGTGAACCACTGCATCGCCTTCTCGGGCTCGGAAAATGAATTACTCGCACTTTCCGCATCCCTTGAATCCCGCTCTGAGCACCCGATTGCAAAAGCAATCTGCAAAAATGCAGAAGAGCTCGGACTCACTTTGCCCAATACCGACAGCGGGATCACCGCTATGCCCGGCTACGGCATCAAGGCAACGATCGGAAAGGACGAATATCTCATCGGTAACTCAGCCGCTTGTGAAGGAATTACTATCTCCTCTGACATTGAAAATACTATAAATAGCCTTGAAGCCGCGGGAAACACCGTTGTCAGAATCACTAAAAACAGCTCGCTTCTCGGAATTATCGCTCTTTCCGATACAGTGCGTCCCGATAGTGCATCCGCCATTGATTTTATGAAGAAAAACGGCATCACACCAATTATGATAACGGGTGATAACAATGGCGTTGCCTCAGAGGTTGCCAAAAAGGTAGGTATTACCTCCTACACCGCAGAGGCAAAGCCCGACGATAAGGAACAAGCCGTCAGAAAATTAAAGGCTTTGGGACACACAGTTGTCATGATCGGTGACGGTGTCAACGATGCTCCCG
>JAZQRT010000123.1:0-22361 GCA_045629725.1 Eubacteriales bacterium
CGAAAATGTCATTTCTCAGAGAATAAGATACGTTAAAAACGACGGAGTCAAGGAAAGACTCCGAGAGGAGCTTGAGTGCGTAAAGAGCCACAGAGAGCTTTACTGTATAGATAAATATATCTCGGTGGTATATCCCGAGAAAAACTGCCTTCTTGATTATTGTGCAGGCATGCAGGTCATCGCCTTTGACTATCCTGCAATCGAGCAAAGGCAAAAGGCTAAGGACACCATAGAGATACAAAATATAACCGATCTTCTGCAAAAGGGTGAGATATCACCGAAAAATGCGGAATATACCTACGGCTCACCGAGGCTTGAGGATTATATTTTCTCATCGACCTCAATTTTAACGAGTAATTTCGGTGCATCCTTTGTTGGTCGCCGTTTTTCGGGAATTTATTCCTTTGAAACCCGTGCAACGGTTACCTACGGAGGTAAGTTCGAGCTTCTTCTTGAGGATGTCGAAAATTATATGCGCTCGGGATACCGTGTAAAGGTGCTCCTTGAAACACAGCAGGCGGCGTCATATCTTGCCGAGCGTCTTGTTGAAAATGAAATTACGGCATATCTTGAGGACGAAAGAGAGCAGCCCCGCGGCACTGTTGCCTGTGTATACGGCGAAAATCTCACGGGCTTTGAAATGCCCGCAAGAAGATTTGCACTTCTTTTTGCGGCAGAGTCGGGTGTTGTTGTAAAGACCAAGGAATATCAGCGCAAAAAACAAAAGCGTGACAAGAACCTGCAAAGGATCATGTCCTATGCGGAGCTTGACGAGGGCGATTACGTTGTGCACCAGATACACGGCGTGGGTATATACCGCGGACTTTCCTCTTTAACAGTTGACGGATGTATCAAGGACTATATAAAAATACAGTATGCGGGTACGGACGTTCTTTATTTGCCCTGTACTCAGCTTGAAAAGATATCAAAGCACATAGGTGCCTCCTCGGAAAGCGGAACCCTGAAGCTTTCAAAAATGGGCGGCACGGATTTTGCAAAGGCAAAATATAAGGCAAAGGCATCGGCAAAGAATATTGCCAAGGAGCTGATAAAGCTCTATGCCGAGCGAATGCGTCGTCCCGGCTTTGCCTTTCCTGAGGACGATGATATGCAGCGCGCCTTTGACGCGGCATTTGAATATGATGAGACCGACGGTCAGCTCATGGCGATCGAGGATATCAAAAAGGACATGCAAAGCTCTCACCCGATGGACAGACTCCTTTGCGGTGACGTTGGCTACGGCAAGACCGAGGTGGCAGTCCGCGCGGCATTTAAGGCAGCGGAGGCGGGAAAGCAAATTGCTATCCTCGTTCCCACAACAATTCTCGCTCTCCAGCATTACAGGACCTTTGTTTCAAGAATGAGGGGATTTCCCGTCACGGTGGATATGGTATCACGCTTCAGAAGCACGAAGCAGATAGCTGAATCCATAAGAAAGCTTCGCCGAGGAGAAACGGATATCATAATCGGAACACACAGGCTTCTTTCAAAGGATATCGAGTTCAAGAATCTCGGGCTTCTCATAATCGACGAGGAACAGCGCTTCGGCGTTACTCACAAGGAGAAGCTGAAGCAAATGGCAGAAAACATCGACTGTCTGACGCTTTCCGCAACTCCCATTCCGAGAACGCTGAATATGGCGATAAGCGGTATACGCGATATTTCCATTCTCGATGAAGCTCCGGGTGACCGTTATCCCGTGCAAAGCTTTGTGACGGAGTATGACGATGATATAATCGCCGAGGCAATAAATAAGGAGCTGAGGCGCGGCGGACAGGTGTTCTACCTGTGCAACAGGATAAATAAAATGCCGAGGGTTGCCGAAAAGATCGCAAAGATGGCGCCCGAGGCGGTGATAGAAACAGCAAACGGTCAGATGGATAAGGATGACCTTTCCGATATATGGCAGGGACTTGTTGAGGGAAAGATAGATATCCTCATCAGCACCACAATTATCGAAACAGGGGTTGACGTACCAAATGCCAATACTCTTATCATTGAAGACTCGGACAGAATGGGACTTTCCCAGCTTCATCAGCTAAGAGGCAGAGTGGGACGCTCAAACCGACGTGCATACGCTTATTTTACCTATCCCAAAAACAGAGAGCTTTCGGAGATATCGGAAAAGCGTCTTGAAGCAATACGCGACTTCACCGAATTCGGAGCAGGCTTCAGAATTGCCATGAGGGATATGGAAATAAGAGGCGCGGGAGATCTTCTCGGCGCGGACCAGCACGGACATATGGAAAGCATCGGATACGACCTTTTTATGAAGCTGCTTGAAGAAGCGGTGCTTGAGGAAAAGGGCGTGGAAAAGAAGGTGATCCCCGAATGTACCGTGGAATTCAATATAAACGCATATATACCCGAGTATTATATCAAGAGCTCCAATCAGAGAATCGACGCATACAAAAAGATATCGCTGATCGAGGAGAAAAACGATATGATGGACGTGTATGACGAGCTTATGGACCGTTTCGGAAAGATCCCCGAGGAAACGGAAAATCTCCTGAAGGTGTCCTTGCTTCGCGTTCTTGGAGGATATTGCGGATTTTCAAAGCTTCTTAAAAAGGGAAATGACGTGGAGTTTTATGTAAACGGCCCCTTCGATTTCAAAAAGATGTCCCTTCTTGCATCCTTCGGAGAGGGCAGGATAAGCATTAAAATGGGTAAGGAGGCATTTCTTACCATGAAGTGCAAGAAAAGTCCTATCGCGGAGACGGTAGAGGTTTTGAGTAAGTTTAAAAAAGCACTTGATGAAACAGCATCAAACAAATAAGTTTTCAAGCAAAGGAAAAAGATCATGAAAAAAAGCATAAAAATAATCGCACTCGTTCTTGCACTTGTTACACTCACAATGAGCTTTGCCTCATGTAATAGCAACAAGGGACGTGAAATCTATTCACTGGATGGAGTATCTATCACAGACGACCTTTACAGATATTGGATATCATATTATAAATCCTACTACGTAAAGTATTTTTCGGACGTGGAGGATACAGAGGAAGGATGGAAGAAGGAAGTAAGCGAGGGCATAACGGCAGAGCAGTACGTGCTTGATGTCGTAGATAAGCGAATGAAGATGTACGTTGCGGCGCTTAAGCTTTATGAGGATTATAAGCTTAAGCTTTCGGATGCTGCCCTTGCCGAGATAGACGCGGCAGTTGATCAGCAGATCGAGTATTACGGCGGCCGCTCCGAGTTTGGGTCAGCGCTTTTAAAGAGCTGTAATATAACCATCGATACCATTGAGGAAGTGTATAAGGTAGAAAAGAAGATACAGCAGCTTAGTTTGTACCTTTATGGTGACGAAAGTCAAAATATCTCAGGTGTAACACCTATCACGGCAGAGCAGCTTGACACATACTATAAAGAAAGCTTCAGCAGGATCAAGTACCTTTACTTCGATAAGGTCAATAAGTACGTCTATAATGAGGACGGAAGCATAAAGACCAACAGCTTAGGATCATACGTTACCGAGGCACTCACCGAGGAGGAGATAAAAGATGTTGAAGCAAAAGCCAAGGAAGCGCTTGGACACGCAAAGGACGGCAGAGATTTCAACGAGCTTATCAAAATGTATAATACTCCCGATATGGACTATACAAAGACCTGTCCCGACGGATATTACGTATCATCGGGAAGCTATACTTCATCCTACGTGTATACACTCGTGTCAAACGGTATGAAGATGAATGTTGGAGATATCGAGTTTTATGAGGACGAATACGCGTACTACGTAATTGCCAAGTATGAGCTTATAAACGAGGCGTATAAGACCGATGCTCAGCTTGAATATATGGCAAAGTATGCGGCAGAGTCATTCTTCAATAAGCTTCTTGAGGAAAAATCTCAGGGTGTTGTACGCGACGAGGAGTATCTTTCAAAGATAAAGCTTATAAACATAGGCAACAGCGTAAACATTTAATTAAACTTAATGAAAATATTATGCAAAAAATTGAAAAAAATTTTATAAAGCTATTGCAATTTTGAGTATAATATGATATGATATATGCAGTAAATCTTAAGCAAGGAAAGGGCGGTTGAAAAATCGCTCTTTGTTTATGTTGTGAATAAGAACTCGGAGGAAGTAAATGGCAAAGGGAAAGAAGAATATCGCATCCACAGTGGAAGAGCTTATCGCTCCTGTGGTGGTTGATGAAATGGGATATGATATATGGGACGTGGAATACGTAAAAGAGGGTGCTTCATGGTACCTTCGTATAACCATTGACAGTGAAAACGGAATTGATATCGACGATTGTGAAAAGGTTCACCGTGCAGTGGATCCAATCATCGAGGAGGCAGATCCCATCGAAGATTTTTATTATCTTGAAGTCAGCTCCCCCGGAGTTGAAAGAAACATCCGCACAACGGAGCACTATGCGGTGTGTGTGGGATGCACGGTACAGCTTAAGCTTTTTTCCGATGTAAACGGAAAGAAGGAATTTATAGGTGAGCTTGTTGAGATATCCGAGGACGGGGACGAGGTTACGGTTTCCGTAAACGGTGAGGAAACGAAAATAAAGAGAAATATGATCTCAAAGGCTAACGTATATTACGATTTTGACAGTGAACTTAACGGTTGATTAATTCTAAAAACGGAGGAAGAAATGAAGAACGAATTTTTTACAGCACTTGATGAGCTTGAAGAAAAAAGAGGTATATCAAAGGCTTATATGCTCGAAAAGGTAGAGCAGGCGCTTGTCAACGCATTCAAAAAGGAAGAGGGCGCGGCAAACGTAAGAGTTCATATAGATGAAAACAAGGGCGAGGTAAAGGTGTTCAAGCAGCTTAACGTTGTTGAGACCGTTGAGGATGAAAAGACCCAGATCAGCCTTGAGGATGCAAAGCGTCTTAGCCGCAGAAATGTTCTTGGCGGAGTTGTTGAAATTGAGATGAAGACAAAGAACTTCGGAAGAATCAGTGCGCAGACAGCAAAGCAGGTTATCATTCAGGGAATCAGAGAGGCTGAAAGAGGAATGATGATCAAGGAATATGAGAGCAAGAGAGAGGATATCATCACAGCTCAGGTTGAAAGAGTGGATGAGTCCACAGGCAACGTAATACTCAATACGGGCACAGGCTATGCAACCCTTCTCAAGAAGGAGCAGCTCCTTGGGGACGTATTCAACGTAGGCGATCACGTTAAGGTGTTCATAATGGAAGTAAAGTCCACTGCGGAATCCCGCGGACCTCTCGTAACACTTTCAAGAGTACATCAGAACTTTGTAAAAAGACTTTTCGAGCTTGAGGTTCCCGAGATCGCTGACGGAAGCGTAGTAATAAAGGGCATCACAAGAGAGGCAGGAATGAGAACCAAGATCGCAGTATATTCAAACGATCCCGGAGTTGATCCCGTTGGATCATGTATCGGTGCCCGCGGTATCCGAATCAGTGCGATCATGAAGGAGCTCAACGGAGAAAAGATCGACGTCATCAGATACAGCGAGGATCCTGCAGAGTACGTAAGAGCGGCGCTTTCTCCCTCAACTGTAAAGGAAGTGCAGATCGAAGAGGATCGTCAGTGCAGAGTTATCGTAACACCCGAGCAGCTGTCACTTGCGATCGGCAGAGAGGGTCAGAACGCAAGACTTGCGGCAAGACTCACAGGCTATAAGATAGATATTAAAACAGAGTAATTAAAAACGGAGGTAAACGATGTCAGACGGTCAGAAAAATAAGAAAACCAAGAAAATGCCCGAGCGCAGATGTATTGGCTGTATGGAATCGTTTAACAAAAAGGATCTCATACGTGTTGTGAGAAGCGCGGAAGGTGAAGTAAGCCTTGATTTCACAGGAAAGAAATCGGGCAGAGGTGCATATATATGCAAGAATCCCGTGTGTTTTAAAAAGGCGAGAAAGGCGGGCAGATTTTCAAAAAATCTGAGCTGCGAGATTCCCGAGGAAATATATGAGAAGCTCGAAAAAGAGATGGAGGTATATGGCAAGCAGTAAATTTATAGGACTTCTCGGTATGGCGGCAAAGGCAGGAAGACTCACCTTTGGCACAAGCCTTGTAAGGACTAAGATACAGTCAAAGCAAAAGCCATCGCTTGTCCTTCTTTCTTCTGATTCCTCGGATAATACAAAGAAACGGATAATAAACTGTTGCACATATTACGGTTGCAGATTCAAAATAGTTTCTCACACCTCGGATGAGCTTGGTGCAAGAACGGGAAGAGAAGGATCGATATCGTGTATAGCAGTAAACGATGAAGGATTTGCAACAGCAATGGAAAAAGCAATAGACGAAACTTCACCGGAAGTTTTTCAAAACAATTGATACGGAGGTAATATTATATGGCAGGAAATACAACTAAGTTCAAGATCAATTCCCTTGCAAAGGATCTGGATATAAAATCAAAGGATCTCCTTGCAATTGCTGAAAAGAGCGGAATGAGCGGAAAAAATCCCGGAGTTCTTCTTGAAGCAGAGGAATTTGACGTACTTTTCAATAATTTAACAAAAAATAATCAGATTAAGGATATTAACTCCTATCTTTCAGGAGAAACAGTGATCGTTCTGGAAGGAGAGGAGCCCGTTTCTCCCGCACCCGAAAAGAAGCAGGAGCCGAAAAAGGCTGCTCCCGTTGAGGCTAAGAAGGGCGAAAAGAAAGAAAAGCCCGTACAGGAAAAGGCGCAGACAAAGCCCGAAACAAAATCTGAAGCAAAGCCCGAAACAAAGCCTGAGACGAAGCACGAGGCGAAGCCTGAAACAAAGCCCGTGGCAAAGCCTGCAGAGCGCACGGAAAATACAAAGTCACATCAGAATAAGCCAGAGGACCGCAGAGAGCAAATGCTCAAGAAGTTCTCCAATACACCTCAGACAAATAACAACCAAAAGAAGCAGCCAAAGCCCCAGAAGCAGAACGACAGAAATCAAGGCAAGCTTGACCTTTTCACAAGAAAGGATGCAGTTGCGGATACAGAGGTGAAGATCGAAACAATGCCCGATAAGTCCAACAAGGCGCATCAGGGCGGAGTAAGAATCGTTGATACAAGAGCATCAAGCGTTGATCTTTCCAAGTACGATGAAAAGCTTGAGAATTTTGTGGATACTGAAAAGGGCTCATACAGCTCAGATACAAAGCAGAAGTTCAAGAAGCAGAATATAAGGGACGAAAGAGGCTCTGCAAACGGCTCAAAGGAAAAGAACAATTTCCGTCAGAAGCAGAACGAAAAGAACAATAAGAAGCAGGAGCCTGTAAAGAAGAAGCCCCTTTCTATTTCAATTCCAGAGGAGATCACCGTTTCCGAGCTTGCACAGAGTCTTAAGGCGGCACCTGCAGAGATCATCAAGCGTCTTATGATGCTTGGCGTAATGGCAAACGTGAATGCGGCTATAGATTATGATACTGCGGCGCTTATTGCAGAGGAGATGGGAGCTATCGTAACAAAAGAGGTCGTGCTCACCATTGAGGACAGACTTTTCGAAACGGAAGAGGATACAGAGGAGCAGCTCAAGGAAAGAGCGCCCGTTGTATGTGTAATGGGTCACGTTGACCACGGTAAAACTTCACTTCTTGACGCTATCAGACATACAAGCGTAACAAAGGGCGAGGCAGGCGGTATCACTCAGCATATCGGTGCTTACAGAGTAAATATAAACGGAAACGATATCACATTCCTTGATACACCCGGACACGAGGCGTTTACAGCTATGCGTGCAAGAGGTGCGAAGTCAACGGATATCGCGATCCTTGTTGTTGCGGCGGATGACGGTATCATGCCCCAGACAGTTGAAGCAATCAACCATGCAAAGGCTGCAAATATCGATATAATCGTTGCTATCAACAAAATGGATAAACCCTATGCGAACCCCGACGTCGTTCTTCAGGGACTTACGCAGTATGATCTCGTTCCCGAAGCGTGGGGCGGAGATACGATCTGTGTACCTGTTTCCGCACTTGCAAGAACAGGTATTGAGGACCTTCTTGAAAACGTACTCCTTGTTGCTGAAATGAAGCAGCTCAAGGCTAATCCCGACAGACGCGCTAAGGGTCTTGTAATTGAGGCTAAGCTTGATAGAGGCAGAGGACCTGTTGCAACAGTTCTTGTACAGAACGGAACACTCCGTACGGGAGACGTTGTAATTGCGGGAACATCTGTTGGTAGAGTAAGAGTAATGAACGATGAAAACGGCAAGGTTGTAAAGGAGGCAGCTCCTTCCGTTCCCGTAGAGATCGTAGGTCTTTCCGAGGTACCCCTTGCAGGTGATGAATTCAACGCAGTAAGCGATGAAAGAATGGCTCGTGAGCTTGCGGAGCAGAGAAAGTCCAAGGCTAAGGAAGAGGTATTCAAGGCTAATGCCAAGATGTCACTTGATGATCTCTTCTCAAGGATCAGCGAAGGTGTTAAGGAGCTTAACGTTATCGTTAAGGCAGACGTTGGCGGATCTGCGGAAGCCGTTAAGCAGTCACTTGTCAAGCTTTCAAATGATGAAGTAAAGGTAAGCGTTATTCACGCAGCTGTCGGAGGAATTACAGAGGGTGACGTTATGCTTGCAACGGCATCAAACGCTATTATCGTAGGATTTAACGTAAGACCCGATAAGAATGCGATCGACAGCGCAGAGCGTCAGTCCGTTGATATCAGAACTTACAGAGTAATTTACGATATTATAGAGGAGATCGAAGCTGCTATGAAGGGTATGCTTGCACCTAAGTTCAAGGAGCAGATACTCGGTCACGCTGAGGTGCGTCAGACCATCAGAGTTCCTTCTGTTGGTACTATTGCGGGTTCATACGTAACGGACGGTAAGATCACAAGAAAGGCTCAGATCAGAATCCTCAGAGACAGTATCGTAATTTTCGAGGATAATATCCAGTCACTTCGCCGCTTCAAGGACGACGTTAAGGAAGTTGCTTCCGGTTACGAGTGCGGTATCGGACTTGAAAAGTTCAACGATATCAAGGAAGGCGACGTATTTGAGGCTTACGAAATGGTTGAGGAAGAGTAATTTCCAAAATGATCAAAAATATATTTAAGCACTTGCGTACTGTGACAAGACACAGAAACGAGGTAATGAAAAACTGTTTTCGGGCGGGAATACCAATGAGAGGACTTTTACATGACCTTTCAAAATTCTCCCCCGAGGAGTTTTTCGAAAGCGCAAGGCATTACCAAGGCACAAGAAGCCCCACGGAGCATGAAAGAGAAACCAATGGATATTCCGTTGTGTGGATGCACCATAAGGGCAGAAACAAGCACCATTTTGAGTATTGGGTGGATATCGACCCCGCAACCAAGAACTACGGACCTGTAAAGATGCCCGCAAAGTATCTTGTTGAAATGTTCTGTGATAGGATAGCGGCGTCAAAGATATACAAGGGTAAGGCGTATAACGATGCCTCTGCTTATGATTATTTCATGGGCGGCAGAGCAAAGAAGATCATGCACCCCGAATCCGCAAGGGAGCTTGAATACCTGTTGACGATACTTAAAAACGAAGGCGAAAAAGCAGGCTTCAAGGCCGCAAAGGAAATGCTTAAAAAAGCTAAAGCTGAAAATAATAGAAAATGACTGTAAAACCTCACTTGGGTGAGAATTACAGTCATTTTTTAATTCATAGAAAATTACTCTGTTTGTGGATAAAACAAATTTAAAAAGGTGTACTCGTATGGAGTCAGCTTTTTCCCTGCGGCGGTGCGCCGTTTTTATTTTTGGCGTTTTTAATGTGATAAAACACATAGTAGAAAACAATGATGTATACGATAAATAAAACCACAACGAGCAGAGGATATAATACGGGATTTCCGTTTACAAGATTGTAAATTATATCATAGGGTGTTCCGTCGCCCCTCATCAAAAACATATAGTTCGTAGAAAGAAAAAGGTTAGCAATATAGGCAGCGATGCAAAAGGAAAATAAGATAGCAAAGGTGAAATGGCAATTCCTTCTTTTCATGCTGACCATTTTTGCAAGATGTATGTAAAGAGCACAAAAGCCGGCTGTTCCGTGAGTAATTGCAGAAACTACGTTTGTAAAGCAAAGAACGGGATAAACGGAATAATTGTTACCCGCGCAGTAGGTTCCGAGAATTGCTCCGAGCATTCCGAAAATGAAAACGAAGTCAAGGGCTGCTTCTTTTAGTCTGCCTTTTGAAAATGCAGCCAACGGGATAGTGATGAACTGAATACTGCAAAGGAAAAGCGGCAGGGAATAGAGCCAGTCAAAGGGTGAACGCTCAACGATACAAAATAGAACATTCTTGAAAATTTCCACCGCATTGATCAAAATTGCTGCAAAAACCAAGACCTTGTTTTTGCTTTTAATATCCTTGTTCTTGTTTCTGTGCCCGAAAAACAGAGCAAGAGCTACCATAACTGCCATGACAGCAGTTACAAACGTTATGTGCTGCCAGGATAAAAATCCCTCGGCAGGACGCTGAAAACCGTCAAAACCAAAAAATTCTTTCATGATCTTCCTCTAATGATTATCAGACAAAATTTGACATGCTTATATGGGAGCATTATATCACATTTTTTTTGATTTGTATATAGTTTTACAAATAAACTTTAAAAATTCAATTTTTCAAATGGGGATAAAAGTATTGAAATTTTAATATCATTGTGATATAATGGTTATAGTAAAATAAATATATAGATTATAGCCTGGAGGGTGATGTCTTTTTGAATATACTTCATATGAAATATGCAGTTGAGGTTGCAAGGCTCGGTTCGCTGAATAAGGCGGCGGAGACCTTAATAATTGCCCAGCCGAATATCAGCCGTTCGATAAAGGAATTGGAGGTTGATCTGGGGATCACGATCTTCACAAGAAGCGCAAAGGGAATGGTGCTTACCCCCGAGGGAGAGGAATTTATAATAAGAGCAAAGAGCATCCTTAAGCAGATAGAGGATGTGGAAACTTTATATAAGCAAGGGGCAAAAAGAAAGCAAAAATTTTCCGTATACGTTCCCCGTTCTTGTTATATATCCGAGGCGTTCGTTGAATTTTCAAAATGTCTGAGCGATGACCCTGCCGAGATAATTTATAAAGAAACGGATAACGCCACGGTAATAAATAAAGTGACTTGTAATGAATCCAAGCTTGGAATTATCAGATATGAGGATCAGAGGGAGGATTTTTATAAGGTCACTCTGGAGGAAAAGGGAATCGTTGGAGAGGTTGTTGCAGAGTTTACACCGGTCGTGGTGGTCAGTAAGGGAAGTCCCCTTGCGTCAAGGACAGAGGTAACAAGCTCAGAGCTTTGCTCATACGTGGAAATATTGTATACCGAAAATTTTGTCCGTCATGCACACCACTTCAAGATAACAGGTGACGAGGGAGCAAAAAAAAGCGACCGTAAGGTTTTTTTACATGAAAGAGCAAGTCAGTTTGAGCTTCTTTCGGGAAATCCCTTAACTTATATAAAAACCTCCCCCCCGCCGGAAAGGATACTGGATAATTACGGACTCGTGCAGATCAGATGCGCGGAGGAGCAAAGGGTGCATAGGGATGTTTTGATATATAAGGACGGATATAAATTATCAGCTCTTGATAAGAGATTTATATATGAGCTCCACGAATCAAGAAAAAGACATTTGAAATGATTCAAGGTATTTTTTTGATTTTCGAGAATGCTTTGCCTGATTTTGTAATTGTTTCCAATAAAACAAAAAAATAAAGAAAAACAAGAGCAAATATATCGGAAAAGATAACACTGATATAGCATTTTGGTAATTCCTAATAAAATAAAAGCATGATAAAATAACAAGGTAATAGACAATGAAGTTATCCTCGGTGCAGTGTACCTTCAGATAGAAAAAACAGTGTGTTTTTTGCCTTGAAATTTTTAAAAAAACAGTGTTTAAAAAACGGAAGGAATGCGACCGTAACTCCTTGCCCGAGGGTAAGAGTTCGTAAATAAAGGAGAGAAGAAAGATGAATTTAGGCAGCGTAATTGCAGTAAGAAACAACAAGACCATCTACCGTGATGGCGGCAAATGCATCAAGGTCTTTGATGCGGGTTTTTCAAAGGCGGATGTGCTGAACGAGGCGCTTAATCAGGCAAGAATTGAAGAGGTAACAGAACTCAACATTCCCAAGGTGCTTGAGGTTTCTGTAATCGACGGCTGTTGGGCTATAACATCAGAGTATATCGAGGGAAAGACCCTTGCTGAGCTCATGAAGGAAAATCCCGAAAAGAAGAAGGAGTATATCGAGTATCTCGTTGATCTTCAGATGAAGGTTCATTCTGAAACTTGTCCCCTTCTTAACAAGCTTAAGGATGACATGATGCTCAATATAGCGAAGACAGGTTTTGATGCAACCACTCGCTATGACCTTCATACACGTCTTAATGATATGCCCAAGCATAATAAAATATGTCACGGTGATTTTGATCCCACGAACGTTGTTATCACAGAGGACGGAATACCCTATATACTCGATTGGTCACACGTAACACGCGGTAATGCATCGGCAGATATTGCACGTACCTATCTTATGTTCTGGCTTGGCGGCGATATAAGCGGAGCTCAGTACTATCTTGACGTGTTCTGTAAAAAGAGCTTTACGGACAAGGAATACGTTGAGAGATGGATGCCCCTTGTAGCGGCGGCTCAGTCCATCAAGGGCGATCAAAGGGAACGCGAATTCCTTATGAGCTGGGTAAACGGCGATTCATACAAAATGTAAGCGGTACTGCCGTGAGGCGAAGTCTTACTCTTAACGAGCGGGGCTTACAGCATAAAACGCAATTTTCCAATAAAATAAAGGATATGATAATGCGGACACTTTTTTCGCATTAAAAAATATAATAAATAATGAGGTAACTATCATGATTAAAGTAACTGTTTGTATCGGAAGCTCCTGTCACATCAAGGGTTCTCGTTTTGTAGTTGAACAGCTCCAGACCCTGATTGCAAAAAACAATCTTGGCGACAAGGTAGATCTCGGCGGAACATTCTGTCTTGGCAATTGTCAGCAGGGTGTATGTGTAATGGTAGACGGAGAGTTCTATTCTGTTTCACCTGAAACAACAGAAGAATTTTTCGCTAACGCAATTTTAGCAAAGATATAAGATGCTGTTCGTTCAAATTTGTGTTGGCTCATCATGCCATATCAAGGGCTCACATGAAATTGTAGAGCTCTTTGAAAAATATATCGAGGAATATCATCTGGAGGATGAGGTAGTTCTTTCCGGAAACTTTTGTATAGGTCAGTGCAACCGTATAGGTGTTACCATACAAGTAGACGATGATGTTCACGTAGGTATCACAAGAGAGAATTTCAGCGAATTTTTTAAGAAAAATATACTCGATGTTATCGAAAACGAAGGAGTGTGACGGTTATGCTGGCAAATTGCTTGACACTTAAAAAATCCAACTGCAAAAACTGCTATAAGTGTATTCGCCACTGTCCTGTGAAGGCAATCCGTTTTTCGGGCAACCAAGCACATATACTTGAAAACGAATGTATTTTGTGCGGTAATTGCTTTGTTGTTTGTCCTCAAAATGCAAAACAGATCGTGGATGGTACGGAAAAGGCAAGAGTGCTCCTGCAGGGTAACGATCCGGTAATCGCCAGCCTTGCACCGTCCTTTATTGCCAATTACGAAGGCGTTGGCATTGAGATAATGCGCAAAGCCCTCAAAAAACTCGGATTCCATGACGTTGAGGAAACAGCAATCGGCGCAACCATCGTTAAAAATGAATATGAGCGTATACTTCGCGAAGAGGACAGGGATATAATTATTACCTCATGTTGTCATTCCGCGAACTTGCTCATTCAAAAATATTTTCCCTCATGTCTTGAACATCTTGCAGACGTAATGTCGCCCATGATGGCGCACTGTGCGGATATCAAGAGAAGATTGCCCCACGCCAAGACAGTGTTTATCGGACCTTGCGTTGCAAAGAAGGATGAGGCTTATTATTATGAAGGATACGTTGATGCGGTTCTTACATATGAGGAGCTTACAAAATGGTTCAAGTCCGAAGGTATTGTGCTTGAAGAAATTGTAGACGAAACACCGGAAAGCCGCGCAAGACTTTTCCCGACTACGGGCGGTGTTTTAAAGACCATGTCGCAGGACGTTCCGAAATATTCCTATATTGCGGTTGACGGAGTTGAAAACTGTATTTCCGTGCTCAGAGATATTGAGGATGGAAAGATACATAACTGCTTCATTGAAATGTCAGCGTGTCTCGGAAGCTGCATCGGCGGACCTGTTATGGATAAAGAGCAGGCGGTGTCCACACTCAGTGACTATATCAGGATCTCCAAGTATGCAGGAGAGCATGATTTTGACGTGGTTCAGCCCTCGCCCATGAGCCTTAAAAAGCATTTCACAATGATACCCCATGAGCTTCAGACTCCCACAGAAAGAGAGATAATGGCAGTCCTTCGTCAAATGGGCAAGGTTAAAGCCTCGGACGAGCTCAACTGCGGCTCTTGCGGATATAATTCCTGCCGTGAAAAGGCGATTGCCATAATACAGGGTAAGGCTGAAATATCAATGTGCTTGCCGTATCTTAAGGATAAGGCAGAGAGCTTCTCGGATACTATCATTGAAAATATGCTTAACGGTCTGATCGTATTGAACGAGAATTTCGAGGTTCAGCAGATTAACAACGCAGCCCGCAGGATCATGAATATCAGATCAGCCTCGGACGTGCTTGGAGAACCCGTGATCCGCATACTTGATCCCGAGTTATTCATTCAGGTAAAGGAAAGCGGAAAGCCCATTCGCGATGAGCGTACTTATCTTGCGGAATATAAGCGATACGTTGAGCAGACCATCGTATACGACAATGAATCACGTATGATTATCGGTATTCTTCGTGATATCACGGACGAAGAAGCAAGCAGAGAAAAGAAAGCAACAATAAATAAAAAGACCATTGAGGTCGCAGATACAGTTGTTGAAAAACAGATGAGAATCGTTCAGGAGATCGCATCTTTGCTCGGTGAAACTGCAGCCGAGACCAAGATAGCCTTGACTAAGTTAAAGGAGTCCATCGCCGATGAATGATTTGTGTGCGGATATAGGATACAAAAGTATCAATCATCATGGAGAAGAGCTTTGCGGCGATCATGTGGATATCATTGAAGAAAATGAAAATTCCACTGTGATCGTACTTGCAGACGGTCTTGGCTCGGGTGTTAAGGCGAGTATCCTTTCCACGCTGACCGCCAAGATCATTTCCACAATGATGGCAGCAGGTCTTCCCGTTGAGGAATGTGTGGAAACCATTGCGGCAACCCTTCCTGTATGTTCGGTAAGAGGCGTTGCATATTCCACGTTTACGATTATTCATCTTTTAAACAACGAAACAGCCGATATTATCCAATATGATAATCCACACGTAATTATGATCAGAGATTACGATCAGTATGATTATCCCAAGACGGAAATGAATATCGGAGGTAAAAAAATCTATAAATCTACCATTCAGCTTCGGGAGGATGACGTTTTTATCGCAATGAGCGATGGCTGTCCTCACGCAGGTATGGGCGGAAGATATAATTTTGGATGGAAAAGAGCGGATATTGCCGACTATATGCAGACCCTTGTTGCAGGGGGATATACGGCAAAAACTCTTTCAACGATGCTGGTGGATGAGTGTGATAATCTCTACGGTCACAGACCGGGGGATGACACTACTGCCTGTGTTGTAAAGATAAGAAAGAGAGAGCCCATGAACATATTGTTCGGACCTCCCTCCAACCGTGACGATGCAAACAGAATGATGGCACTGTTCTTCTCAAAGGCAGGAAAGCACATCGTTTGCGGAGGAACGACTTCATCCATCGCAGCAAAATATCTTGGAAAACCTGTTCGCGCAAGTCTTAATTTCGAGCAAAGCGATCTCCCGCCGATTGCATATATCGAGGGTGTTGACCTTGTGACGGAAGGCGTAATAACAATGAATAAGGTTATCCAGTATGCCAAGGATTATCTTGGAGAAAATGAGCTTTACGAGGATTGGAATTTTAAAAAGGACGGTGCATCCCTCATCAGCAGACTGTTGTTTGAGGAGGCAACGGACATCAACTTTTATGTGGGAAGGGCAGTGAACCCCGCTCACCAGAATCCCGATCTTCCAATCAATTTTAATATCAAAATGAATATTGTTGAGGAACTTTCCGATTGTCTTAAGAGAATGGGAAAGAGAATTAAAGTAAGTTATTTTTAAGGAGAGTCAAAAATGAAGAAGAAGGTAACCATTATCGGAGCAGGCGCAGTAGGCGCAACCACAGCTTTTGCCCTTTTGGCAAGAAACGCAGCATCAGAAGTTGTTCTCATTGACATTAACACAGAAAAGGCTCTTGGAGAAGCACTTGATATTAAGCAGGCTACTCCTTTCATTGACAACTGCGATATCCACGCAGGAAGCTATGTTGATGCTATTGATTCTGACGTTGTTGTAATCACATCAGGTATCGGAAGAAAGCCCGGTCAGACACGTTTGGAGCTTGTTCAGACAAACGTATCCATCATCAAGGCAATTTCCACAGAGATCGTAAAGTATGCTCCCAACGCAATTTATATTCTTGTTGCTAACCCTGTTGACGTACTTACTTATGCATTCCTTAAGTATACAGGACTTCCCAAGAGCCAGGTAATGGGAACAGGTACAGTTCTTGATACTCTCCGTCTGCGTACACGTCTTGCAGAGATCTACAACGTAAACAAGCAGCAGGTACACGCGAACATTCTCGGTGAGCACGGTGATACATCCTTCGCAGCTTGGTCAACAGCAACAATTGCCGGAGTACCCCTTGATGAGTACAACGGAGCTATTGCATCTCCCTACAACGTAGTAACAGAATACACACGCGAGGACGTTGAAAATTACGTTAGAAAGTCCGGCGGAAAGATCATTTCTCGTAAGGGATGCACAGTTTACGGTATCGGTATGTCAACAACACATATCATCAAGACACTCAGCGGAAGCGCTGAAACAGCTCTTACAGTATCTTCACTCCATGAGGGTGAATACGGCATCAAGGACGTATGTCTCAGCTCACTTTCACTCGTTGACTCAACAGGTGTAAGATCAATAATCACACAGAAGCTCAGCGATGACGAAATGCAGAAGCTTTATACATCAGCGGAGGCTCTTAAGGCTGTAATCAAGAGTGTCGGCTTATAAGGAGAATTTCATGAGAAAATTTGATACTAAAGTTCAACACCTTAAATACAAGGTTTTGCGCGAGGTTGCTCGTCTTGCGTGGACAGACAGCTTGCTTGACAAGATAATGGACGTTCCCAAGACCATCGTTCCCGGTAACGAGCCTACAATGCGTTGCTGCGTATATAAGGAAAGAGCGATCCTTGCGGAAAGAGTTAAGCTTGCAATGGGCGGTGACAAAAATAACCCCAATATCATTGAGGTTATCGATATTGCCTGTGACGAATGTCCCGTTGGTGGATATGAAGTAACAAATGCCTGCCGCGGATGTCTTGCACACCGTTGCGAGGACGTATGTAAGTTTGGCGCTATCACATTCGATCAGGACCACGTTGCTCACATTGATAAAACAAAGTGTAAGGAGTGCGGAGCGTGCTCAAAGGTATGTCCTTACACAGCCATCGTAAGCAGAAAGCGTCCCTGCCAGAACGCATGCAAGGTCAAGGCCATTTCCATGAACGAGCAGAAGGCTGCGGCAATTGATAACTCCAAGTGTATCCAGTGCGGTGCATGTGTATATCAGTGTCCCTTCGGAGCGATCATGGACAAGTCCTTTATGGTCAACGCTATTGATATGCTGAAGAAGAGCAAGGAAGAGGGCGGAAGCAAGGTATATGCCATCGTTGCGCCTTCCATCTCCAGCCAGTTCTCATATGCAAAGCTCGGACAGGTTGTAACGGGCATGAAGAAGCTCGGCTTCCATGACGTTATCGAAGCAGCTCTCGGTGCAGATATGGTTGCACTTTCAGAGGCTCGTGAGCTTTCCGAAAAGGGACTTCTCACAAGCTCATGCTGTCCTGCATTTGTAAGATATATCAAGACCAATTTCCCCAAGGTTGTTGATCTGATCTCACACAACATGTCACCCATGGGTGCTCTTGCTAAGTACATAAAGGAAACCACACCCAATTCTAAGGTTATCTTTGTTGGTCCCTGTACAGCTAAGAAGGCAGAGGCTCAGCTTGAGGATGTTAAGCCCTACGTTGATGCAGTTCTTACCTTTGAGGAGCTTCAGGCTCTCTTTGACAGCCGTGACTTTGATATTGCGTCCTTTGAAGAGGGAGTTCTTGACAATGCTTCCTATTTTGGACGTATCTTTGCACGTGTCGGCGGTCTTACCGATGCAGCAGCTCAGGCTATGAAGGAGCAGAACATTGATTTCGAGGTCAAGCCCGTTGTTTGTGATGGTATTGAAGCTTGCCGTATGGCGCTTCTCAAACTCAATAAGGGTGTCCTTGACGGAAACTTTATTGAAGGTATGGCTTGTATCGGCGGTTGTATCAACGGCGCGGGATGTCTTACTCACGGTGAAAAGAATAAAGCCGAGGTAGATAAGTACGGTAAGGAAGCACTTGAAAAGACCATTTCAGATGCTGTTTCCGTTCTTAAATAAGAATACATACAATTTAATATAAAAAAGCACCGCTGAACTTAGATTCAGCGGCGCTTTTTTGTTGTAATATTGCTAAGTTATTACATCATTTTTTAATTAAAAAATTTTATAATCAAGAAACACAAAGCGAGAGTTACTGCGAAGATAACGTAATCCAATTTTTTGAATTTGAAGCTTCGGCGGTAGACAACGTACATAATGAAGGTGTACAGAGCTATATCGACAATGCTGGGATTATAATCATGAAGAGCGTATATTACTCCGAAAAGGGGAATAGCACCCCTAAAGGCGAATATGGAATCAGAATCATCGCCGAGCTTGTTTGCTTTCTTTTTTGTGGAGTAGATGAAGAAACCGATAACACAAAGAAGCCCGACAGCTGCCCAAACTGCAAACATATAATTATTTTCAAGTATTCGTCCGATCTGATTGTATTTCCAATCTCCCGGATAAAGCGGTTCGGCATAATATGAGTATATGCTTGTCAGATTGTCAAGGGGAGAGTAGATGCTGGACCAATAAGCTGCGAAACCATTTTGGGATTTATCAAAATAATCAAAGCAGGAAGAAATAATATACACCCAAAGTCCGCTGATGATCACTCCGTCTATGGTTCTGTTTGCAACGGTAAAGAAGAAGGAATAGAAGCAGTAGATCAAAAGTGCGCCGAGAATTGACGGTGGGAAATAGCGGAGCATATTTGCAAGATTAAATATGTCCGTGTTATAAAGAAGATAGAAGTAGGTTGCGAAAAACGCGCAGGTGTAGATAAACAAAACCTGTATAAATCCCGATATGAAATGTGTAAGGGATAGCTTAAATCGGCTTAGGGGTAGGGAATACAGGGTATCCGTATTTCTGCGGTTTTTAAGATCGTAAAGGCACAGAAATGGCATTACGGTTGAAACCACCATAAGTATGGTTGAGAGATTTTCCATTCCCGTTTCGCAGAAGTCATAAACATAGGTAATATGCTCGACTTCTGCATAATTTCCGTCTTCGCCCTTTTCGTAAACAATTTTTTTCTTTACATCGGGGGCGATAAGATCGGGTAATTGAATCATCATAATAACAACTGCAATAAGGGTGAAAATCATGCACCGAATGGCAGCGTGTTTAAGGTCAAGCCCAAAATATTTAAAAAACGTTTTCATATGACCTCCTTTTTAATACTGATTAAAACTCAGACTTCCGAAAAATACCCATTTAAGAAGCAGTAAAAGTCCGATAACAAGTATGATTATGTCGCTTTTTTTGAATCTAAAGCCTCGGCGGTAAATGGCATAGCCTATCACCATACCGATATAAAGTATAGCGGATACAACAACTGTGCCAAGACCTTTCAAAATGTACATAAGAGTAAATCCCGTTATAGGTACAAGGAATTTATATCCGAATATACTGTTTGAGATATCCTCTGCTTTGTACGCTGCTTTTTTGGGAAAGGTTTTGATAAGACCAAATAAGCTGAAGCCACCGACGATCATCCAAAAGGGATAACTGAAATAGAATTCAGGACGGGTAGCAATGTAGCTGAAAAAATTAGTGGGAGTTTTTATAAATACAAGGTTTCCAAAAATCTCGTTAGCCGAATAAATGGGAGCTATGATTATTCCGATATACAAAAACAAATCCGTAATTAAACTTTTACCCGTAATTACATAGACAAGGAAGGCAAAGGCAAAAATTATCAAAGAAATGGTAAACGTCCAACCAAGGCAGAATACCACTCCGTCGAAGCCCGTGTTTGCTCTTGTGAATATAAAGCAGAAAAATGAATAGACCACAAAGAAGTAAATAGCGGAAATGAAATAAAATAGAAGTATGTATTCTATATTATATTCTGTGAATTTTACTGCGACATTGATAAGAAACACAATAAAGCAAGCAGTGTAAATGCATAAAAAGGAAATTTCACCACTAATAAAGTAGGCAAGAGCCACTTTTTTTCTGTCAAGAGGCAGGGGATAGATGCAGTCAAGATTTCGTTTTTGGTTAAAAACGGAAAAGGTCAGCATGGGCATGATTGCACTTATAATAATACCTATCCAGGTGACAACGGAAAGTCCGCAATCGCGGGGATAAGAAATGGAACGAAGCTTGAAAACAAGAAACGTAATGGAAGTAAAAGCTAAGATTATATCACGAAGAAGGTTTTTGCGAAGGAGATAATAAAGATATCTTTTAAAGGTATCGTTTTTAAGAACTGTCATTTTGTGTACCCTCTGCGCTCCACTTCGTTTATAAACATCTCCTCAAAATCCATTTTCATTTCTTCAAGCACAGCGGGATTTAATTTTGCGAGACGCTCACACATCTCAGTGCTGTCCCCCTCAAGAATAACCTTCACAAATCTTCCGTTTTTCTCAAGAGAGGTAACGGGAAGTCCTGCAAATATGCTATCGTCAATATCCTCGGTAAAGGCAAGCTGGAACTTGCAGTAAACGCTGATCTTGTCGGAAATAGAGCCGGAGCTTGAAACTCTCATGTTGTCAATCAGGGCGTAGGAGTCGCAAAAATCTTCAAGCTCACGCAGGGAATGGCTGGAGATCAGCACACCTGTTCCGTTTTCCTCAACGGCAAGATTTATCGCCTTTTTAAATTCAAGGCGTGAAAGGGGATCAAGACCGTCAAAAGCCTCGTCAAGAAGGAGGTATTTAGGTCTTACCGCAAGAGCGAGGGCAATGTAAAGCTGACGGCGCATACCCTTTGAAAAATTACGGATGGGCTTTTTTTCATCAAGCTTAAAGAATGAAAGTAACTCGCGGTAGATATTCACGTCCATATTAGGATAGAATACACGGTACATTTCAAGAAGCTTTGCCCCTGTTGTGTTGAGTGTATAATAAGGATCATCGGGCAGGAAAAAGAGTTTTTCGCGGGCTTTTTCGTTCTTTACGGGAACCCCGTCAATAAGGACCTCACCGAGGGTCGGAGTGTAAACACCCGAAATGATTCGCAGCAGGGTTGATTTTCCTGCGCCGTTTATACCCACAAGGCCCATAATGGAGCCTTCATTCACGGTAAGATCAACTTCGTCAAGTACCTGTTTTTTATCAAAGCAGTGGCTTACCTTTTTTATTTCAATCATTGTTGTATACCTCCTCAATAAGCTTTAAAATAGTATCGCGGTCAATACCGCCTTCTTTAATTTTACGGATAAGTTCAATTTCTTTTGAATAGCTTTGGTCAGAATCATTTTCACTTGGCTCATAAATGACGTAGGCACCCTTTTTGGGAAGAGCTCGGATAAAGCCTTCCTCCTCAAGATGGGAATACGCCTTTGCAACCGTGTTGGGATTGATTCCAAGCTCACCTGCGGCAGTACGCACGGAGGGAAGCTTTTCGCCCTTTTTAATGATCCCGAGTTTTATATATTTCTTGTATTTTTCAGCAACCTCAAGATAAACGTCCTGTTTACCGTGAATCCTCGGCTCCATTTTTCCCACCTCTTTTCAAAACTGTATTATCTGTATTATCTGTACCATCTGTAGTATAGCATGTAATTGGGTATTTGTCAATAGCAAATGAAAAAAGTCTGTAAAAAAAGAACAAGCTTTTTTACAGACCTTTGTTATTTTGTTTTTAGTCTTTTTGATATTTTAGGCAAGGTCGCTTTGAAGCTTACGTCAAGGAGAAAATCAACAGCTTCGTCGGGGGCAGAGCCGTCAAGGCAAACCGAAAGCCAATGGGCTTTGTTCATGTGGTAGGCAGGGTAGATGCCCGTTTCCTGCCAGAAGGAATCAATGATCTCCTGTGAGCACTTTAAATTGACAATGTCAACGTTTCCGACCTCTTTTATACCAAGCTTACATTTGGGG
>JAZQRT010000124.1:0-7197 GCA_045629725.1 Eubacteriales bacterium
ACATGGCTACGATCCGACTTTCTGCACTTATCGGTTTCCCGAAACGTATCGTGACCTTGCCGAAAAACGGAGTGATCTTGAAATTTTTGCTGATTACAGCCACGGGAAGCACTGTGGTGTTTGTGCGGTCAACAAGCATTCCGGCACCCTTATGTATGGGCGTTCCTTTGGGATGTTTTCCGCTGTGTCTTGTTCCTTGGGGGAAAATTCCGACGGCAAGCTCTTTTTCAAGAAGCTTAATGGAATGACGGATGGCACCCACGTCTCCTCCGGATTTTCTGTCAACGGGAAAAGCGCCGAGAGACTTTAAAAATGAACCGAAAAGAGGCACTTTAAAAAGCTCTTTTTTTCCCATATAACATATTTGTCTTTTGGATATAGCAGCGATCACGATTGGATCGTGCAGGGAAATATGATTTGAGCAAACAAGAAGCCTTCCGCTTTCGGGGATATTTTCCTCACCCTCAATTTTACATCTGTAAAAGCACGTGCGCAGAAATCCGCCAAGTGCTTTTTTAACACCCATATAAAAACTCATATTTATTCTCCGATTTTGTCATTTATGATCTTGATCGCAGCGGCTATGGTGCCTTCTCTGTCAAGAGCTGAATTATCAAGGATAATTGCGTCTTTTGCAGGGACTGCAGGTGCGGTTTTTCTCGTTTTATCGTTTCTGTCTCTAATGATCATGTCCTCATATACGCTCTCGTAAGTTACACTCTGTCCCTTTGCCGTAAGCTCGTCATATCTGCGGCGTGCTCTTACCTCATCGGAGGCGGTAAGGAATATTTTAACGTCGGCATTTGGAAGAATTACAGTACCGATATCACGTCCGTCCATAATAACGCTTTTTTCAGCGGCTATGTTTCTCTGTGTGTCAAGAAGAAAGGCTCTGACCTCGGGAATTGCAGATACGGCGGATGCATACATGGACACCTCGGGAGTACGGATAAATCCGTTCACGTTTTCTCCGTCAAGTGTAACGTATTGTCCCGCCTCGGAAAATTCAAGACCGAGCTTTATCTTGTCAAGAGCGGCGATAACTGCGGGAGTGTCTTCCTTTGCAATTCCGTTTCGGTAGCAGTAAAGACCGATCGTGCGGTAAAGCGCCCCTGTGTCAACGTGAATAAGACCGAATTTTTTTGCAAGCTCGTTGCAAAGATAGCTTTTTCCTGCTCCTGCAGGTCCGTCAAGTGCGATATTAATATGCTTCATATTTTCTTTCCTTTCTTTTCAGGGCTTTGCCCCGAAATCCCACCAAACTATTTTTGTAAAAAGTTTGGATCAAAAAGCTTTAATAAAGGGATTTATATAGTAATTTTGTTTGTGATACTTTTATTATAAGGGCGAAGCGTTACGCTTCTTTTTATAATAATTTTTTCGTGCGTAGTCTGATCAGGATATATCCTTATTCCTCACAGGCAGAAATCGCCGCAAGGTTGGCTGTTGAAAATGCGATCTGGAGATTGAATCCCCCTGTGTAAGCATCAAGGTCGATGACCTCACCGGCGAAATAAAGCCCCGATATTTTTTTGGACTCCATTGTTTTGGGGGTAATTTCGGAAACGTCAATTCCGCCGGAGGTGATTATCGCCTCGTCGATGGGACGTTTACCGTTGATCGTAACCTCAAATGATTTGAGAAGGGCGATCATTTTCCGTCTTTCGTCTTTTGTGATAGAATTGATCTTTCTATCCTCGGATATACCAAGTCTGTCAATAAAAACAGGTATCATTTTTTGAGGAAGAAGGTCGGAAAGGGAATTTCCGAGATTTTTATTTTTATATTTTTCAAAATCAGAGAGAAGTCTTGCATCAAGAGTTGCCTCGTCAAGAGCGGGCTTCAGATCAATAGATACCTTAAATCTACCCTTTTCCATGGGACGCATGTGGGCGGAGGCTGAAAGTATCACAGGTCCCGAAAGACCGAAGTGAGTAAAAAGCAATTCGCCGAAATCATGGTAGATCACCTTGTTTTTAACGGTGTCAGTAACCTCAATGGAGATGTTTTTGAGAGCAAGACCCTGCATTTTTGGAATATCGCGTTCCTCGCTCACAAGAGGAATAAGCGATCCTGTGATCGGGGTAACCTCAATACCAAGGCGCTTTGCCATGCGGTATCCCGAGCCGTCCGAGCCGGTGAGGGGATAGGAAGCGCCGCCTGTTGCAAGAACTACTCTGTCGAAATGATGAATATGATGTCCGCAGCGAAGACCGGTGACCTTGCCCTCGTCTGTGAGAATGTCCGTTACGTTGTCGTGAATTATACGAACGCCGAGAGCCTTCATTTTATTTACAAGTCCCATAACGATATCGGATGCCTTATCGGAAACGGGAAAAACTCTGTTGCCGCGTTCTACCTTCAAGGGTACGCCGATCTCGTTTTCAAAGAAGTCCATAAGAGCAAAGGAGGTGAGCGCCGCTGAAGCGGTATACATAAATTTTTTATTTGTAACGATATTTGCAATAAATTCCTTGGTATCGCAAGCATTGGTAAGATTGCATCTGCCCTTGCCCGTAATACCGAGTTTTCGCCCCATACGTTCGTTTTTTTCAAATAAGGTAACTTCTGCACCCAGCATGGCAGCTCTTACAGCACAAAACATACCTGCCGCGCCGCCGCCGATTATTCCAATTTTAACGCCCATATAAGCTCCTTTTCAAATATACTTCACCTTTTATTATAAAGCTTTATTATGGTTTTGTCAACAACAAAAGCGTAGATTTTATTTATAGTGATATTTGGAAACAAATAAAACCTCTCGAAGGAGAGGTTTTATTTATTAGAAAATTACATATTCAAAATTCCCGATATTCTGTAAACAGGACTTGTAACTTACATGTTATGCAGTTACCACTTAAAGCTTACAGGCTCGCCGTGATTGGTAAGACCGTCAAAATTATGCTGACGGAGTATCTCATAAACTGCGATAGCCGCAGAATTGGAAAGATTAAGAGAGCGCAGATTTTCCCGCATCGGTATTCTGACGCACTTTTCGGGGTTTTCTTCAAGAAGCTTCTCGGGAAGTCCTGCAGTTTCTTTGCCGAAAACGATGAAGGAGCCGTCGGGGTATGAAACGTTACAGTACGAGCGAGGTGCTTTGGTCGTAAAGAAAAACATGGGAGAACTTTCATTAACTGCAAGAAACTCTGCAAGATTTTCGTAGTAGGTGATGTCAAGCTCGTTCCAATAATCAAGTCCCGCTCTTTTCAGCTTTCTGTCGTCAATTTCAAATCCAAGGGGCTTCACAAGGTGGAGTCTTGCGCCCACTGCAGCACAGGTTCTTGCAATATTACCTGTATTTTGCGGTATTTCGGGTTCAATAAGAGCAATATTTATTGTCATTTTTAACCTCACAGTGTAAGAATATCATCAAGCGTAAGCTTGTCAAGTATCAACGCGCCTGTTTTTTCAAGCTTTTTTCTGCCTTCGTGCCCTGAGGTAAGTAATATACATTCGGCATCTATGCACTGTGCCAGTTCATAGTCATGGAGGGTGTCACCAATAACAATTCTGCCGTTTTTTGGAATATCGGCAGAGTCAAGATATTCCTTTGCGCGGTCCACCTTACTGCCGGCATTGTAATCCTCGGCGGCAATGATCTTCTCGAAGCAACCCTCAAGACCGAATCCCGAAAGTGCGGATTCAATATAAGATATATGGGAGGCTGAGATGATCATTTGAGGTATGCCTATTTTTTTGAGAGCATAAATTATGTCTTTTATTCCTTCGGTAAGACCGATCTTGTCTATATGCCTTCTGTAATAATCGTTAAATTCAAAGCAAATATCTTGAAATGGCACATCATCCTTGCCAAGTGCCTTTTGATAGAATTTTATAATGGGTGTATCAAGACAATCGTAGTAGGTATCCCTGTTCATTGGAGGCAGATCTCTGTTTTGGAGAATATAATTCACGGCGTCAAGAGAAATACCAAGATCGTCAAGAATAGTGCCGTTCCAATCCCAAATTACAACCGAAACATTCATACGTACATATATTTATTTTCGATTGCTTCCGTGAGTCTTTGCGTATATATCCAAACGTAGACGGCAAAGAGAGCTCCGACCACCATGGTTATAAAGGTGAAAATGGGAAAGTCAAAATAAAGAGATACAGAGATGGGATCAAAGATATACGAGATAACGGTGAATATACTGAATATCAAGGTTAAACGGAAAAGCTCCGTTTGAATTTTTTTCGTTTTCTTTTCCGTGATCTCCACGCGGATCTCGGAGATCGCTCCGGTATGCTCCTTGATTATTTCCTTAAGGCAGGGAACAAAGGTGAAGAACACCGAGATACAGGAGGCCACCTTTGCAAAATCAAGGATCGTCAGATAGATATAGTTGTTGTATGCTTCAACACTTGAATAGAAGAAGATCTGCATGGTTTCTGAAAAAGAGATAGCCGCAGTTGCAGTATCATAATAGAAGGTGCAGTAATCAAACCAAAGCCACCATTCGGCAACGCTCAGAACAAGATATACAAGAGAAACGATAAGAGTTCGCTTGAAGTGGCGTGGATAGAGCTTTTTCAGTCTGAAGGCTGCTGCAACCAATAAGATTGCAGAAATAAAATCAGGAAGAATGTCAATTCCGTCAAGACGTACGCATATCATACCAATTGCTGCAATAGCGAAAAGCAGAGCCTCGGTCTTGAATGCGCGGTAGGTAAGGAGTGGAATGTTGCTTCCCACTTCCTTTTGATATTTTTCCTCTACCTTGTTAAGATAATCCGTTTGCTTTCCCACAAGCTTCCAATAGTTACGGCTGTTGATGTACCATACGATACCCATGGCGAGAACTACAATAATGTTAAGGCCGTAAAGTAGAAGCGTAATAAAGTCCCAGTTTATAAGGACTGTATCAACGTTGCCGTAATCAATGTCAAGCAAATAAACAAACTCGGGGAGAATGGACATAAAGGTACGAAGACCTATAAAAGCAAGTGTGAGTCCTGTAAATGATGCGGAATTGTCATACACCTCATTTGCACTGTATATCATTCCCGTATAGTTGAGAGAGCGATCAAGGTTTATAAATGCAAAGAAGAGAAGTGCCGCTTCTGCAATTCCGAAGCAAAGAGTGAAAAGAAGCATCCAGGTCATTTCAGCTTCCGAAATAATTCCTTGGAGCAGGAGAGTAAGCGTTTTTGCACCGTTTAAGTAGGTGCAAATAAGCAGGTGCTTTCTGGCGATTCCCGCCTTTTCATCTGTTGCGGAAAGATGTGATATTCCTTTCATGATGAATATAAGACCGATAAAGTCCGGTAATATATCAAAAACCTCAATGTTTGGGTTGATAAGAAAGAAAAGTCCTATCAATATATACTTTATGTTCATTAGTTTATAACCTTACTTTTTCTTCTTTTTGTTAGATTTATTTTTTTTGCTTTCAGCTTTATATTCTGCATTTTCCTTCAGCATTTTGGCGGTGAGCTTTGAAAGGGGATCGTTTGCGTTTTCAAAATCCATGTCCTCATCACCCTCGTAGCATATCCACATGTAGCAGGAAAAGATCTGAATCATATTGAGGATCACAACAAAATTTACGCCGATATCCGTCACGTGACGGTATATCTCACTCTTGTTGGGAAAATCGATAAAAGGAACACAAAATACCGCTTGGCAAAGGAGCACCGCAAGAGTAATGTACAGATTTCTGCGGCATTTTACGGTTATTTTTGTTCTTCCAACCTCCGATGAAATATCCATAAGTGCACGAAGCAGGAAATAGTGCATAGCACCGCTTGCAATAACCTTCAAAAATAAAAATTCTGCGTAAAGCGGAAATTCATTTCCTGAAAACAATAAAACTGTCATTTCCGATGCAAAAAGCCACAGGCTTAATGCGGAAAGAGCAATTAAAGTATAGTTTGTCCTCTTAAAATTCGGACTGTAATCGCTGAGCTTGTAACACGCCCAGAACATAAGTAAATATCCCAAAAAATCCGGAGGAACGTTCACACCCTTAATGTTCAGAGTAAGGGTGAAGAAATATCCGATGAACAATATCCCGAATCCCATTTTTTATCATCTCCTTTTGTCAGGGGGATTTTTTAAAAAAGGTTCCCCCTATAACCCTTCAAAAACTTACCCTTTTTATAAAAAAGTAAGTGGGAAAACTTTAATAAGCGGATTTTAAAAAACTTATATTATTTTTTCGCCGCATCATTAAAACAAATTTTTATTAATGCTTTTGAAGCTCCCAAAGAAACTTTTTACAAAGAGTATCTTTGGTGAGTCTTGGGGTAACGCCCTAAAACCACACTCTTACTTCTCGGAAGAACCGAGACCGCAGCATTTTTTATATTTTTTACCGGAACCGCAGGGGCAGGGATCATTGGGACCTACCTTCTGCACAGGTGCCTTAACGCCCTCACCCTTAACACTTGCAAGGGGTTTTTTCTTCATGGAGGTATCATCTCCTCCGGAGGATGTTCCTGTGATCTTGGAAACTGCCTCGCGCTTGATGGTCTCGCTTGTGCGGAATGAAAGAATCATGCGTACTGTGTCCTCGCGAATCTGTGAAACCATTGCGTCAAACATATCTGCACCCTCAATACGGTATTCCGTAAGGGGGTTGCGGTGAGCATAGGCGTTAAGTCCTACACTGCCTCTGAGATCGTCCATAGCGTCAAGGTGATCCATCCACTTAAGGTCAACGGCGCGGAGAAGTATAACTCTCTCGATCTCGCGGAAGCGTTCCTCACCAAGGGCTTCAAGACGGAAATTATATTCGTGATCAGCGCGGGAGAGCATCATTTCGCGGATATCGTCAACGGTAAGGTCTGCGAGCTCCTCTTCGGTATATTTAAGATCGTCTTCCTTGAATATTATACCAAAGAAATGCTTTTTGAGGCCCTCAAGATCCCATTCCACGGGTGAACCTGCAAGGTACTGACCGATGGCGTTCTCAATGCTTTCTTCGATCATCTTTCGAATCTTGTCGGAAATTACAGCGCCGTCAAGCACGTCGCGGCGTTCCTTGTAGATAACGTTCCTCTGCTGATTCATGACGTCGTCATAGTTAAGGACGTTTCTTCTTCTTTGGAAGTTGTCGGACTCGCGGCGCTTTTGCGCAGTTTCAATGGAGTTTGAAAGCATTGCGTGATCAATGGGTTCTTCCTCGGGGATTCCCATTCTTTGAACAAGATTCAGCATCTTGTCGCCGCTGAAAAGACGCATAAGATCGT
>JAZQRT010000125.1:0-2819 GCA_045629725.1 Eubacteriales bacterium
TGACAACTCCTTGGCTCACAGAACGACATGGCTACGATCCGACTTTCAAAGCACCTCAGTCAGCTCTGAAATTTGATAGAAATAGCAGTTCTGATCAGGTTGCACAGAGAAAGATCCGCGATCTTTATACAGATAACGGACATTTCACAGATCCTTCAACCATTACGGTATCAGGCACACCTGCAGGTTATCCCTTCCAGTATGTTGGATTCGGTGACTATAGCGGACATTACGTAAGCCATATTCGTGTTGTATATGAGCGCGATGAGGCAGGAAACGCCATTAAGGATGCAGACGGCAACTATGTTATAAAAGAGCTTCAGCATTCAAATGGAACACCTCTTACATATAAAGGTGAGCCTACGACAAATATAAACGGACCATTTGATTTTGCTACAGGAACAAGATCTCAGCAGTTCCTTCTTATGAATGAAGCGGGAGAAACAGTATATGCTTATTGTGTTGACCTTGGAACAGGTACAGCAAGCGGCAAACCCTATTATGGTGTTGCAAACCTTGAAAACGTTGATTACTATGCATCTGAAGAAGCAGAGGCTCATATCCGTGCGATCACCCAAAACGGATATTGGGGAACATCAGAGGGAATGGGTAGCCTTGATTCCTTGAAAACTGCCTTGAAGGCGGCTTTAGCGGAAGGAAAAATTGAAAAAACTCACACAATAGAGTTCATGAACCGTGAGAAATATAAGGAAGGAATGGAGCTCACAGAGGGTCAGTACAGAGCAGGAAGCTACGTTGTTTGGTATCTTCCCGCGCAAGAGGTAACTTTGACTGACGAGATCATTGACGGTCTTACAGAAGGTGAGGCGCTTGATGCAATGCAGGCGGCTATCTGGTCATATGCCAACGGATCCAATTATGCCCTTGACGGAACGGACAGAATGATCGTTGGAGACCCCTATTATGCAAGCTCCGCAGCCGGTGACTCAAGAAACGGACAGAATGACTTTGAGGGCGCTGCAAGAACAAGGGCTCTTATGTCCTATCTTATGTCCCTTGAAACCTATGATGAATCAACAGTTGTAATTAACGAGCAAAACTTTATCAAGGATATGTCACTTAAAGTGGGTGATCACCTTGGTAACGGCATTTATAACGTAGCCCTTAATTTCAGAACGTATTTTACAGCAAATGTTGAAAAGGATGATCTTTCCATTTCACTCACATACGTTGACGCAATGGGAGAAACACAGACACTCACAAGGAAGCTTACAGGCGAAGGAGCGCTTGAGGTTGATGAGAACGGATACTATACACTTGAAGGGCTTACACTCAAATCAGGTGAAGAATTTGAGTTTTCACTTAACGTATTCGGTGCGCAGTTCCTTGAAAAGGGAACTTATATCTATACCGCAGAGCTTGGTGTAAGCGGTTCACAAACAATGGTAGGTGTTGCCGAAGGAACCAATGTAGTTGATATAGTTGCATCTATGAGCGTTGAGTTTGAGGTTGAGGAATACAGCGTTCCCGGTGTTGGAATTACACTTCAGGGAATCAAGTATCTTGACGGTGAGGTTGCCGAAGGATTTGAATTTATCATTTCAGATGGTGAAAAGGTTATTCAGTCAGTTGAAAGCAAGGAAGACGGAACCTTCGTTTTTGATGAGCTTTTCTACATGGAAGCGGGTGAACATACCTACTATATCTCTGAACTTATCGGTGACGATGATGAGATTCAATATGACGAAAGTACGTATATAGTTACTGTAAATGTAATACAGGAGGATTATGTATTATCCGCACAGGTAAGCATAGAGCTTGAGCAGGAATCTTACGAAGGAACCATTGTATTCAACAATTACACAACTCCTGATATTCCCGACAATCCTCCCCCTCTCACAGGTGATGCAACAACAGTACTTGCGATCATTATATTCGTATCGATCGCGGCAGGAGCTCTTCTTGTAATCGGAAAGAGGAGAGAGATCTGACAATTTAAAAAATAAAAACAAAGCGTTTAATCACGCCTCTGCATTATTAGCGGAGAAATAACGAACACCACCAAGGAATTTTCTTTGGTGGTGTTTTTCTGTTGGCAACGGTTTTACGAAAGGCTCCCTCCGGGAGGGAGCTCCCGACGAAGTCGGGTGAGGGAGAGCGCGATACCATGAAATTTGCGAAAACTTAAAGTCGCGCGGTCTCCTTCCGTCACGCTTCGCGTGCCACCTTCCTCCCGGAGGAAGGCTTATGTGCGCACCGTTTCTCTGCGGATCGTGGGTTCGGGCTTCTGCCCGATTTGTGTGTGGAAATCTACGTGCTATGCTTCCCCCGGATGCGAGCATTGGGAAATGAAGGAATCCAACCTAAAGTTGATTTTTGTTCATGTAAAATATCCTTTTGATATGTTGGAAACATCATCGCGTTATGATATAATTATTACAGTGATCACGAAAATAGATTTTAAGGAGATAACCTTATGAATATCGGAACCAATATATATACCCTTCGCAAAGAAAGGAAAATCACACAAGCGCAACTTGCTGAAAAGCTTGGAGTATCGGAGCAGGCGATTTCCAAATGGGAAAATAATCAATGCGCTCCCGATGTAAGCCTTTTTCCTATCATTGCAGATTATTTCGGCGTTTCCATTGACCGCCTTTTCGGATATCATATGAACAGCTATGCAGAAGAAGTCAAGGCAATTATGAAAGCTGCTGACGACAGCATGGATACCTATAAAGAAATTGATATTATAAGTGAAGGTTTGAAGAAGTATCCAAACAGTCCCGATTTAAAAATATATCTTTCCTTTTCTCTTTCTATGGTCAATCGTATGCCAAAAGACGAGAATGAGAAGA
>JAZQRT010000126.1:0-9235 GCA_045629725.1 Eubacteriales bacterium
AAAGCTCCTGTGCGCTGACTGCATTTCCTCTGTTTTCAAGAAGAACCTCCAAAAGCTTTTTTTCCGTTTCGCTAAGCGCAGAGGTATCATACTCCGACACCTCTTTTTTCTCAGTCGCCTCGTCACTCGGAACACTGCAAAGCTTTTCCTTGATCTTTTCGACAAGCTCCTCCTCCGTAAACGGTCTTTTCATGGCTGCAACACCCTCTTTTTTTGAAAAGGTCAGTATATTTTCCGCCTTTCCCAAGTTTTCTGCAGGGGCATCCATGTCAGAAATATACAGATCATACCCTGAACAATATCTGCTCGCGTACTCCGCAGAATACCCGTTTTCCAAAAGCTCAAGAGCAATACCCTGACCAAGTATTTTATTTTGAGTCATTACGAGGATCTTCATTTTTACCACCAATTAATTTATATAAAATTATCGTCAAGAAAGACGCTGCGCTCATGCCAAGCCCCCAAAGAGCATTATCAATTCCTGTGATATACAAGGAAAGAGAATGGAAAAACTCTCCCCCGAGGTATGAATTCCATACGTACGCACCGCGGGACACAAGATACCAAAAAAGTGGCGGCAATACGTAAATGCAGAGGCACAAAAGCACTTTTTTCCATTTTTTGTCAAGATTCTTTGAAAAAAACAACAAAAGCACCGTCAAAAAAACCGAAAAAACACACAAAAGCGGTGCCGTAATATAAACTTCGGTATCCATACCAAAGAAATACGAAAGCAAAGACCTTAAAGCCGAAGTATATACCACCAAGACAAAAAACACCGGTAGATAGGGATATTTTTTAAAAAATCCACAGATTTTACCCAAAACTTACCCCCAGCTTCTCTGCTTTTCTTGAAATATATCCCACAAAATGCTTTGCTGCAAAAATTGCCGATCCAAGCTCAAGCACCTCGTAAAGTATGGGGAACACTATTCCCGACATTATTCCGTTGAAGCTTGTATATGCAATATCCGACAAAACGATATCCATTCCAAGAGAAATGACTTTTATAAGTATAAGAATAAAAAACACAAGCCTTACGGTTTTAAAATACCTTTTGTCCTCGTCAAAGTTACGGCAAAGCCCTCCTGACAAATAAAATGCCACAAAAACTGCAATACTTACAAGAACGTTGACAAGCGCAGAAAGCCCCGCGCTTGAAAGATATACGGGAATATACTCAAAAAACATCTGCAGAGAATAATCATGCCAACCCGCAACAACAAGCAGATAAAGCACGACAAAGGACACAAACGCGGAAATTATCGGCGAAACGATCAATACAATAAAGCTTGAAACCGAGCGCGACCCTCCGAAGGACATAATATGAGCACCCACAGAGCAATAAAGAAGTATCAGGCACAAAAATGAATAAACATCTCCGAGAATAGATATTATCTGTGCGGATACGATACCAAAGCTCGAATCGTAAAGCACAGAAAAATATGCGGTAATAAGCTCACCTCCGCCAAGGATAACAGTTCCAAGGGCGGGGAGTAATATTCCAAAAAGGACCACTGATCTGAAAAGCATTTTTTTGAGGGACGCTTCTCCCGCGGTATATATATTCTTTTCCATTATAAGTTCTCCAATCTTTAATTTCCGTAGTATCTTATGACCGAAACGACACGTCCCAAGAGCATAACGCTCTTAACGATTATGGGGTCCATTTCGGGATTTTCGGGCTGCAATCTGTATCCGCCCTCTTCCTTGTAAAATCTTTTCACGGTAGCCTCGTCGCCAAGAAGCGCAACAACGATCTCTCCGTCACGGCAAACTGCACTTTTTGCCACAATAACGATATCTCCGGGCATAATTCCCGCACCGATCATACTCTCGCCCTTGACCTTTAAGCCAAAAAGCTCACCCTGAAGGTTCATTCCCTCGCGCTTTGGAAAATCTATGTAAAACAAGTGGTTGTCTGCAGCAAGTATGGGCTTGCCTGCAGCCACTTCTCCCAGTACAGGTACGGAAAACGCGCCATCTGTGCCGGAGATACCCGAGGTTTCCTCACAAAGAAGCAAGGAACGGCTCTTGCTTTTTTCACGGGTAATGTACCCCTTGTCCTCAAGGCGTGTTATGAGCGTATGCACTGTTGCGGTGCTCTTGAGCTCAAGCTCGTTTTTTATATCCCTTATGCTTGGCACGATTCCGCCGTTTTTCTTCATTCTGACTATATAATCATAAACTGCCTTTTCATTGGTTGTCAAGGGTTGTTTCATTTATTTTGTCTCCTTTGCATTTCCTGTATAACACGGTAAAAAACTATGTCCTTAAGCCATTATAACACACAAAAATCTTCCTTGCAATTTTCATTTTAATTTTTCTGCACTTATAAAAGTAAATTATTTATGAACATATGTTTCTTTTATCCATTTTTTACCACTGCGGATTATTGAAAACAGATTATTCCCATTAATTACTTAAAAAGTACAAAAAATGATGTAAAGTTGAAATATAAACTTGACGAAACATCTTTAGTGTGATATAATTGATGTGTTAGGGTTAATTAAATGCTCATTGCTTGGAGGTAGTATGGAAAATAACGAACTCAACAAAAAAAGCCAAGACACTGAAGAGCTTGACAGTCTTGATATCCTTTACGGGAAACCAAAAATGAGTAAAAGCGATAAGATCAAAAACTTTTTGTATTACAACAAGACCTTTCTTATTATCGGTATTATTGCCGTGGCAGTTTTGGGAATACTCATCGGTCAGGTTACTTCCAAATCCGAGCCCGATATTTCCATTTTATATACAGGGCGGTATTACATTGATCCCAATTCCGCAGAAAACATAGATCTTACCCTTAAAGAGATCATAAACAAGGATTATAACGGGGACGGAAAGCTTACTATCCAGTTTATAAACCGTACCATCAAAACTCCCGGTCAGCATAAGCAAGAGCAGGACGAATCCGACGAGCTTCTTTACGATTCTTCCTCCGCCGAGGAAATCGCAATGTTCAACACAGAGCTCATGGCAGGTGAGTCAGTTATCTGTTTCATTGACGAAAATCTTTATAAAACCATTGAAAACAAGGATAGATTCGTGGAGCTGAAATCACTTCTCGGTAATACTCCCGAAAACGCCTTAGACGACTATGCTGTATATCTCAAGGATACTCCCTTTGGTAATGCTTGTGAGGAATTCAAATCGCTCGGCAAGGATACCGTGGTCTGCATCAAACGCCGCATCGTGACCTACGATAAAGAAGTATATGAGCAGAATACCGACGCCTTTAAAATACTTTTTGCCTATGAAGGTTAAATCTATATAAATTAAGAATTTTTTAAAAACAAAATCACGCCCTTATGCCAAGGGCTTCAGAATACAGACAAGAGGAATTATTATGAAAAGAATTACAATTAAAGAGCTTTATGAAAATCCCGAAGAATTTGCAGGTAAGATCATAACAGTTGCAGGATGGTGCCGCAGCCTTCGTACAAGCAGTGCGTCCTTTGGATTTTTGGGAATAAACGACGGATCCTGCTTTAAGAATCTCCAGATAGTTCTTGAGGCTGAAAAGATCGATAACTACAAAGAGATCGCCAAGCAAAACATCGGCGCTTCATTTACCGTCGAGGGCGAGTTTATCCTTACTCCCGATGCAAAGCAGCCCTTTGAGCTCAATGCACGAGTAGTTACGGTTGAAGGCGCATCAACTCCCGACTATCCCCTTCAGAACAAGCGCCACTCCTTTGAGTTCTTGCGCTCCATCGCTCACCTCCGTCCCAGAGCAAACACATTTAATGCAGTATTCCGCGTTCGTTCCGAGGCGGCATATGCACTTCATAAATTCTTTAACGAAAGAGGCTTCGTGTACGTTCACACACCTCTTATCACAACATCTGACTGCGAGGGCGCGGGCGAGATGTTCCGAGTTACAACTCTTGACCTTGACAATCTTCCCAAAACCGAGGACGGACAGGTAGATTTCTCCAAGGACTTCTTCGGAAAATCTACAAATCTTACAGTTTCAGGTCAGCTCAACGTTGAAACTTACGCCATGGCGTACTCCAAGGTATATACCTTCGGCCCAACATTCCGTGCAGAAAACTCTAACACTCCCCGCCATGCCGCAGAGTTCTGGATGATCGAGCCCGAGATCGCTTTTGCAGATCTCGAGGATGATATGGAGCTTGCAGAAGCAATGCTCAAGAGCGTTATCGGCGACCTTCTTAAAAAATGTCCCGATGAGCTTGATTTCTTTAACAGCTTTATCGACAAAACGCTTCTTGAAAGACTTAACAACATCGTAAATTCCGATTTTGCAAGAGTTACCTATACAGAAGCCATTGAAATTCTCAAGAATTCCGGCGAAAAATTTGAATACCCCGTTGCTTGGGGAGAGGATCTCCAGACAGAACACGAGCGTTACCTCACAGAAAAGGTATTCGGACGCCCCGTATTCGTTACAGATTGGCCCCGTGATATCAAGGCATTCTACATGAGAGTCAATGACGACGGCAAGACAGTTGCGGCTGTTGACCTTCTCGTTCCCGGCGTTGGAGAGCTTATCGGCGGTTCTCAGCGTGAGGAAAGAATGGACATCCTTCTTGAAAGCATCGAAAAGTTCGGTCTTGATGCCGAGAACTACTCTTGGTACCTTGACACAAGACGTTACGGCTCCGCAAAGCATGCAGGCTACGGTCTTGGATTTGAAAGACTTATTATGTACGTTACAGGTATCACCAATATCAGAGACGTTGAGTCCTTCCCCCGTACAACAGGAAGCGCAGAGTTTTAAGTTTTTTCTCTTGGAAAACCTTTCTTTTCTGTTAAAAAGTAAGCCAAAAAGCTTTAATAAAAGAGATTTTAATTCTTATAATTATGTGCCTCTGTCGCAAAAAACAGAGGCACATTTTTTTTAATTCATGAGAAATTACTCTTTTTTTGTTAATACAACACTCAAATTATTGTGGGCAAAAGAAGGAGTATTGCAAGGAACACAAGGAGCATGAAATTTGAGTTACTGTTCCATGCACTACAAGAATTACAGTTATTGCAAGAACTGCAAGAATCTCCCATTACTCCGCAATTTGAGCAGGTTCCACCGTTCTGATTTGAACATCCGCAAGAATTGCCGCAGGAGCATCCGCAATTACAGTTGCTTGTGCCCGTATTAGTTCCTCCGACAACTCCATTTTCTGTGTTATCACACCCACAGCTGCAATTACAGTTACAATTGTAAGCTGAGTCATAGGTTCCGTTTTGGTTGGTACAAATATAGTTAGCCATATAAAATTCCTCTTGGTTAAGTATTTAAAGTATTGAAGACCCCGTCTTCCTTAACAGTATATACACCGTTATATTTTTTGCGACAAAACACATTAAAAACAATCGTAAATTAAATTGTATTATTCACACATCGCACTTGAAAAATCATAAAAACTGTGATAGAATGAATATATAGAATAAAATAAGGTAGGTATGATCCATGAGAGAATACAATAACAAAGAGCTTTCACAAGAACTTATCGAATTCATAAACACATCTCCAAGCGCATTTCACGCAATCAAGACTATCAAGGATATTCTTGATGATAACGGATATACAGAGCTTACCGAGGCAGGTAAATGGGAGCTTGAAAAGGGAAAGGGTTACTATGTAACTCGTAACGGCTCCTCCATTATTGCATTCGTAATGCCCGAGGGCGAAATTACAGGATTTAACATCGCAGCTTCCCACAGCGACTATCCTTGCTTCAAGCTTAAGGATAACTGCGAGATACAGAGCTCGGATTTTATAAAGATAAATACAGAAAAATACGGCGGAATGATCTGTGCAACTTGGCTCGACAGACCTCTTTCCGTTGCGGGAAGGATCGTTGTTCAGACGGAAAACGGCATTGAGATCAAGCTTGTTGACGTTGACCGCGACATTCTTATGATCCCCAATGTGGCAGTACATATGAACCGCACCGTAAATGATGGATTCAAGTTCAATCCCGCAGTTGACACGGTTCCCCTTTACTCCTGCAAGAAGGAGCACAAAAACATTATCGATCTTGTTGCTGAATGGGCAGGTGTTGACTCTGCGGACATTCTCGGCACAGACCTTTTCGTATACAACAGAAACAAGGGTATGGTTTGGGGATATGACGATGAGTTCGTATCCAGCCGCGGACTTGATGACCTTCAATGCGCATTTGCAAACCTCAAGGGACTTCTCGGCACCGAGCTTACAAGCGCAGTACCCGTAATGGCTTGCTTTGACAATGAGGAAGTCGGATCATCCACCAAGCAGGGTGCCGCTTCCACATTCCTTTACGATACACTTCGCCGCATCGTGCTTTCCGAGAATGAGGAAAAGTTCAGACAGCTTCTTGCTTCCTCCTTCCTTCTTTCCTGCGACAACGCACATGCAGTACACCCCAACCACCCCGAATACGCTGACGCTCAGAACAAGGTCAAGATCAACGGCGGTGTTGTTATCAAATTCAACGCTTCTCAGAGATACACAACAGACTCTGTTTCCGAGTCCGTCGTTAAGCTCCTTTGCAAGAGGAACGATATCCCCGTTCAGGCATACGCTAACCGCTCCGACATCGCCGGCGGTTCAACTCTCGGCGGTATAGCAACAACAAAGGTATCCATTAACTCTGCAGACGTAGGTCTTGCTCAGTATGCAATGCACTCATGCTATGAAACCGCCGGTGTACTTGATACAGCATACCTCACAGAGCTCTCAAGAATTTTCTTCTCATCTCCCATAATCGCTGAAAACAACAAATATACCGTTTGATCGGAGGATATAAATGAATATTGCGTACTTTATCAAGCCTAAAAATACAGTTCAAGTCGTATATTCAAACTATACAGTAAGACAAGTCATTGAAAAAATGAAATTTTACGGCTATTCCGCTATTCCCGTGCTTACAGAGGACGGAAAATACTTTGGAACAGTCACCGAGGGAGATCTTCTTTGGGCAACCTATATGAAGGACACTTCAATTTCAGAAAAAACAAAAATATCCAAGGTGATCAAAACGGACCGTTGTAAGCCCTTGAGCATCCTTGCAACCTCCGATGAGCTTATTGAGGTTATCACCCTTCAAAATTTCGCTCCCGTTTTGGACGACAGAGGATATTTTATGGGCATCGTTACAAGACGTGACATCATTAAATATTATCACGAAAAGCTTAAAGCGCAAAAAGAAGCAAAATAAATCGAATTCTACCCAAAAAGAAAAACAGAGCCGAAGGTGGCTCTGTTTTTCTTTTTGGAAAAATCTCTGAAAATCAAATAAAAAATGAAAATATTTACAAAAAAGTATGGTAAAATCAAAAGATATGATGTATAATTATGATGTATAATTTTATAATGACGAGGATTATCATTTTATGGGACTTTTTTCTAAAATATTTGGAACATATAGCGAAAGACAGCTCAAAAAGATCAAGCCCATTGTGGACAAGATCGAAGGGCTTGCAGATAAATACGGCAAAATGACGGACGATGAATTAAGAGCGGAAACCCCCCGACTCAAGGCGGAGCTTGCGGCAGGTAAGACACTTGACGACATTCTTCCCGAGGCTTTTGCCCTTGTAAGAGAAGCGGATGACCGAGTTCTCGGCAAGCGCCCCTTCCGCGTACAGCTCATTGGCGGTATCGTACTACATCAAGGACGTATTGCAGAAATGAAAACAGGTGAAGGTAAGACTCTTGTGGCAACCCTTCCCGCATACCTCAACGCTCTTGCAGGAAAGGGCGTACACATCGTTACGGTAAACGAATACCTTGCATCAATGGGATTTGATGAAATGGGCAGAGTTTACGGCTTCCTTGGTCTTACCACAGGTCTTATCCATCACGGACAGACAAACGAAGAAAAGAAGGCAGCTTACGCCTGCGATATTACCTACGGAACAAATAACGAATTTGGCTTTGACTATCTCCGTGACAACATGGCTATCTCAAAGGAGCATCTCGTTCAAAGAGATTTCCATTACGCCATCGTTGACGAGGTAGACTCAATTCTTATTGACGAAGCAAGAACTCCTCTTATTATTTCCGGACAGGGAGATAAATCCACTGACCTTTACGAAAAAGCAGACGCTCTCGTTGCAAAAATGAAGGTCCACCGCATCAAGGAGATCAACGACAAGGAAGATCAGGACGATATTGATGCGGATTATATCGTTGATGAAAAGGCAAGGACTGCAGTTCTTACAGCTTCCGGTATTGCTAAAGCTGAAAAACACTTCGGTCTTGAGAACTTCTCCGACGGTGAAAACGCAACCATCGCTCACCACGTAAATAAAGCTATCCACGCAAGAGGCGTTATGCAGCTTGACGTTGACTACGTTGTTAAGGACGGACAGGTCCTCATCGTTGACGCATTTACGGGCCGTATCATGCCCGGACGCCGTTACTCCGACGGTCTTCACCAAGCCATTGAAGCCAAGGAAGGCGTAAAGGTAGAAAAGGAAACAAAGACTCTTGCAACCATCACTCTTCAGAACTTCTTCCGTCTTTACACTAAGCTTTCAGGTATGACGGGTACTGCTATGACCGAAATAGACGAGTTCAGCGAGATCTACTCCCTTGATGCCGTTGAGATACCCACAAACAAGCCCATGATCCGCGAGGATCACCACGATATCGTATACCAGACCGAGCGCGCAAAATTCCTTGCCATCATAAAGCAGATCGAAATCTGCCGCGAAAAGGAACAGCCCGTTCTTGTCGGTACCGTTTCCGTTGAAAAATCCGAGCTTCTTTCCGCACTTTTAAAGAAAAGAGGAATTCCTCACACCGTACTTAATGCAAAATATCACGACAAGGAAGCAGAGATCGTTGCCATGGCAGGCCGTCCCGGCACCGTTACCATCGCTACGAACATGGCAGGACGCGGTACGGACATTATGCTTGGCGGTAACGCAGAGTTCCTTGCAAAGCAGGAAATGCGTAAAAACGGATACGAGGAAGAGGTCATCGGTCTTGCAGTTGGTTCCTCTGTTTCCGTTTCCGAGGAAGTATTTGCCGCAAGAGCAGTATATAAAGATCTTTTCAACAAATACCGCGATGCTATAAAGCCCGATTACGAAAAGGTATGCGAAGCAGGCGGACTTTTCATCATCGGTACAGAGCGTCACGAGAGCCGACGCATTGACAACCAGCTCAAGGGACGCGCAGGACGTCAGGGAGACCCCGGCGAATCCCGCTTCTTCATCTCAATGCAGGACGATCTTATGCGTCTTTTCAGCGGCGACAAGATGCTGAATCTTG
>JAZQRT010000127.1:0-12725 GCA_045629725.1 Eubacteriales bacterium
TCACAGAACGACATGGCTACGATCCGACTTGATGGAAGATGTGTGATACGGAGATAAACCTGATAGCTTGATGCTCCGAATTTCAAATACTGCCCAAAATCCCAAATAGAAGGAGAGAAATATATCGTTTCCTTTTCATCCATGTAAAATCCATCATCGTAATAGCTTGCCCACTCTACCTTCGTTGCGTTTGAAAGATCAAAGCTGTCAAAGGGATCGTTTTTCGGTGAGATTGTAACAGAACATTCAGCAACAAGACCTGTTGTTGTTTTAACAGTTATTTTTGCTGTTCCTTCACTTATGGCAATTACGTTTCCGTCCTGATCAACGTAGGCAACCGAGGAATCATTTGTGAAATAAATAATCCTTTCATCATCCTTAAGCTCGCTTAAAAGCTTAACGCTTAATTTTTCGGATTGACCAACCGAAAGCTCAAGACTGGAGTGATTAAGACTTATATCGGGAGTCTTTGAGGGAGAACTCTCGGGCGTGAGGGAGGGAAGCGACGTTTCGTTACCTGTGGCTGTAGACGAAATATCGGAATTATCACACGCCGCAAACGCCATACAAAACAAAAGCATTAAAATTGTCAGAAGAATTTTTTTCATGTACGATCTCCTTTGGTGTTAAAACTATCAATATATACTAACATATATTTAACGTTTATTGGTTAATACTTTGTTAATTATTTATAGTCATAAACAAAATCCCTCGGCATTCGCCGAGGGAAATGTATAAGTTATAGATTTAAGATGCTTTATGCCTTCTTTTTCTTTGTAACGATTACTGCAACAACACCGAGGGCAACAACTGCAACTGCAACAACTACTACGATAACAACAGTGTTATTTCCGCCATCGTTACCTGTTGTGGATGTACCTGCAGGGGTTGTTCCGGGAACGGGAGTTGTCTCGGGAGCAGTTGTATCAGCAACAACCTCAATCTTTGTTTCAGCACTTGTCTTAACAGTATAAACACCGTTTGAAGCTGCAACTTCAGTGCCGTTTACAAGAACCTTTGCACCCTCTGCGACACCGTCAAGTGTGAAGGAAGTTTCTTCGCCAACCGTAGCATATTTAGCTGCGTTGTTTGTAAACACAACATTTACGCCTTCGGGAGCATTTACAGAAACGCTCGCAAGGTTAAGATCCTTGAACCAATACTTAATGCTTCCGGATGTTTTAGCCTGATAGCTTTCTCCGCCTTCGGGAAGCTGGATTTCGGAAAGAACTTTCTTATTTGAGTTGATAAGCTTAACAGATTTAACAACGATGGGCTCCTTCTGGAAGCTGTAAACTCTAACGCCCCATTCGTAGTCTTCAAAGGATTTTCCTTCTTCCATTGTCGCGAGAAGTCTGTCATAGGAGAGTGTGAAGTAACCTGTTTCAGCTTCAACACCATCCTTAACCTGCTTTCCGCTGAAAGTATACTTCATACCTTCAACATCGTAGTCGGGGTGGCAGTTTTTGTTCATTTTTCCGTAGTAGAACATCATAGGAATAACCTGCTCTATATTATCTGTTCCAACGGGCTGTCTTGTGAGATATACAGCTGTTCCTTCACGGTTTACAACCTCAACCTCAACCTGAACCATAAGATCGGGAGAACCAATAGCAATATCTGTTTTCCAATCTGTGAAGCAGAACTGGTCCATAGAAATATAACGCTGAGGATGGAGAGCATTGATTGCGGGAAATTCAGATTTTGAGTTGAGAGCATCGTACATAAGCCATACGCAACCGTCATTCATCCAATCGCCCCATGAGTTCGCAACAAGGAAAGCACCCTTCATCGTTGCGCCTGCGATAGTGCACTCTACGTTATCGTCATAACCGATAATAGAAACCTGATGTCCGCCGGACTGATCAGAGTGTGACCAAGAAAGACAATCCTCGCCTTTTTTACCGATGTCACCGTTTTTGGTGATCTTGTCATATCTCCAAGCGCCTGAAAGACCGCCTGTTACAACTACGTTACCGTCAACAAGTGACTGCTTGATCTTGTTGAGAAGCTCTTTTCCTTTTTCGGTTGTTGTAAGCATGATATCGCCGTTTGCGTCACCGTATGTTTCTTTTTTGATCCAAATCTGGTCTTCTTCCGATGTCCAGTTCTGAAGTCTGATCTCAAGAGCTTCTTCAAGAAGACCTTCGGTTACGCCCCATTCGACGGACTGCTTCCACTGAAGCTTAGAGCCGGGAGCCATAAAGATCTTGTAAGCTCCGCTGCCGGGCTGCATGTAGAAGGAAAGCTTGTCCATTGTTGTGATACCGTGGTCAAGAAGAATATCATATACCCAAGCTGTACCGGAACCGGAAAAGTCGAATGTGAATTTAGGTGACATAAGGTACTTTTTGTTTCCGGAGGAAGGATCCCACTCAATATCGGGGTCGATACTGTGAAGGTATCTTGATACTGCATTGGTCATCTGCATATATGTAATGGACTGTGAAGCACAGGATCCGATCTCTCCCTGGTTGGAAACAGGAGGAAGATGCTTTGTACCAACGAGTGTGGTGGATGAAGGAAGTGCCTTGACCTCATCCGTTGTTGTGCCGTCAGCAAATACTGTGAAGGTAGCAACGGAGGAAAGTGCCATTGTGAAGATCAAGAGCATGGCAAGAATGAAGCGTGAATTTTTCATTGTCAAATCCTCTTTTAATTTAATATTTGTACTGAAAAGTACATTCAAAGATAGTATAAACAATTTTTTAAATAAAGTCAAGACGATTTTGTTAATTTATATATTTGAAATAATCTGTACAAGCTTTTTTTCAATAATTTTGTAAAAAAACAAGATGAACAGTTTTGATTCTTGACAAAAATACGATTAGATGATACTATATATATTTGGTAAGATATAATTCTATGAAGATTTTGGAGAGGATGTAAAAATGATTGAAAAGATTACAAATGCCGAATTTCTTCCTGTAACTTCTCGTGAATGTAAGGAAAGAGGTTGGGATGCTCCCGATTTTGTTTACGTGTCCGGTGATGCTTATGTTGATCATCCGTCCTTTGGTGTTGCAATAATTTCAAGAATTCTTGAAGCACAAGGGTATCGTGTGGCAATACTTTCACAGCCCGACTATAAATCCTGTGAAGATTTCAAGCGTTTTGGCAGACCTCGTTTGGGATTCCTTGTCAGTGCGGGAAATATAGATTCAATGGTTGCCCATTATACGGTTTCGAAAAGGAAGCGTACTTATGATTACTATACCGAAGGCGGAAAAATGGGAAAAAGACCGGATAGAGCCATTATTGTATATTGTAACAGAATACGTGAGGCGTACGGCGATATTCCGATAGTTATCGGTGGTCTTGAGGCATCGCTTCGCCGTTTTGCTCATTACGATTATTGGGATGACAAGGTGCGCCGTTCAATTCTAGTTGATTCAAGAGCGGATATTCTCAGCTACGGAATGGGTGAAAAAATAATTCTTCGTATTGCAGAGCTTCTTAACAAAGGGGTTCCTGTGAAAAAGATCCATGATGTTAGGGGGACGGTATATCTAACAACTCCCGAGGATAAAATCCATTTTGAATCTGTCGGAGGATGGAATTATAATGACCTTAAAACGAACAAAAAAACATATGCAGAGGCTTTTTCAGAGCAGTATAAAAATCAGGATTCTGTTTACGGAAAGGCAATAACCGAGATATATGACAGCAAAATGCTTGTGCAAAATCCTCCCATGCCGCCTCTTGAAAGGGAAGAGCTTGATTATGTATATTCCTTGCCCTATACAAGACGTTACCATCCCATGTATGAAAAGGATGGAGGCGTTCCCGCAATAAATGAAATAGAGTTTTCAATTACACATAACAGAGGATGCTTCGGGGCGTGTAATTTCTGCGCTCTTGCCTTCCATCAAGGTAGAACTGTCCGTTCAAGAAGTATTGAATCATGTGTTAAGGAAGCGGAATTTATTACAAAAATGAAGGGCTTTAAGGGATACATTCACGACGTTGGCGGGCCCACAGCGAATTTCAGATATCCTGCATGTGATAAACAGATAAAATACGGAGTTTGTAAGGACAAAAGATGTCTTGCTCCGACTCCTTGTAAAAATCTTAAAGTAAACCATGATGAATACATTGAGCTTTTAAAGAGCATTGAGAAGGTTCCGAAGGTAAAAAAGGTATTTGTAAGATCAGGTGTAAGATTTGATTACGTTATGTATGATAAATCAGAAGCGTTCTTTAAAAAGCTTGTTGCGGATAATGTATCAGGTCAGCTTAAGGTTGCGCCCGAGCATATCTGTCCAACAGTTTTAAATGCCATGGGTAAGCCGCCCAAAAAGGTTTACGATGCCTTCAAGGATAGATTTTTTGAAATTACAAAAAGCATAGGTAAGGAGCAGTATTTGGTTCCATATCTTATTTCCAGCCATCCGGGTTCTACTCTCAATGATGCTGTGGAGCTTGCTTTGTATCTTAAAAAATGGGGATACTCGCCTGAGCAGGTGCAGGATTTTTATCCAACGCCCGGAACTGCCTCAACAACGATGTTTTACACTGGTATTGATCCTTTTACAGGTAAATCGATATACGTTCCCGTAAATCACGAGGAAAAGAAAATGCAAAGAGCACTTTTGCAGTTTTCTAATCCAGCAAATGCAGATACGGTAAGAGCTGCGCTTAGACTTTGCGGCAGAGAAGATCTTATCGGTATGGGCAAGGATTGCCTTGTAAAGCCGGAAAGAGGAGTCTTTGTTCAATTACAAAGGAGCGTAAAACGTAATTCTCCTATAAAAGAAGGGAAAAAACAAGCAAATAAACAAAGCAAAAGAACTCAATCGCAGAAAGAAAAAACAATAAAGGTCAGACAGGATAAGAAAAAATCAAATAAATCTGCGAAATAATCCCATAAAGTTAAAAAAAGACTTGACCGAAAAAATATGATGTGTTATAATTATCTTGCTATATCATGTCATGCAGGAAGGAAGTGTGGGATGAAAAGAAGATATATTGTAATTTTTAGCCTTGTATTTTTATTGATACCGACATATATCATACTTTCGCTGTTTATCAGAGAAAGTAATACTCCTATAAATTTAAGAAGCCTCAGAACAGTTGAGGTTATTTCTCCCAACGGAGCGGAATATACATTTGAATCAGGAGCCGAGGACGGTTTTGCAGAGCTTTTTTTGGACATGGTCATGGAGAAGAGATCTGTTTCGATTCCCGGTAATGACGTAGACGTTACAAGATGCTTCAAGGTGAATTTTGTTACCGATCTTTTCAATACGGAATATGATTTTATATTTTCTTCGGATCCTTCTGAATGTTACGTTAAACAGAAGCAGGGTGTTAAGGTTTCGTATTATAAGATACTTTCAAGCCAAGCAAAACAGTTTCTTTCGTCTGAATATTCCGAGGGAGTTTATGCTGCCTCTGAAATTCCAAAGCTTACAATAAGCGGAGAACAGGTAGGGATTTCAAAGGTTAATTGGAATTATAAAACTGTATCCGGTGAGTCGAAGTCTGCTAAAGAATTTGTGATCTCAAATGATAAAACCACGATAGGAGCAGTTGCAACTGATTTTGTCTGCAACTTTTCTGTGAAGCCCGACAATATTGACGTAAAGATAAGCCGAGAGGATAACGGTGAAACGATATACATCGGTAAATATTCGGGAATCTCAAAAATATCCGAGACACAGAATCATTTTGTTAAAATTGAGATATATGCTAACTGGAACGAAAGCCTTTCCAAAGATTATTGGGGTAACATAACCTATGTAGTATATGCAAAGCTTCATGCACCTGCATATTTTTATCTCAGTGAGCCCCAGATAAACGAAGGTGAGTTTGCAATTATCAACGCAAAAAATGTCATTGATATTTCAAAGCTTACCTGTGTTTGCGACGGACTTGATTTTTCGCCTGTGTTCTTCAAGGACGGAGAGTATTACAGAGCCTATGTTCCGATCCCTCTCGGTACACTTGAGGAGCTTGAAAATGGTAATGGCAGAATAAACTTTACACTCACGTCGGAAGAAACAGAGCAGACTCTTTCACTCATTGTTTTGGAGCGCGCGGATGCAAACAAAACAGTCTACAATATAGAACAAACCTCATTTACCGATCTTGAAATTTGTTCCAATCCATATTCCGTGCTATATAGCAGAATAGAATCAGTAATTAAGCTTAATACGAATTTTTCAACCAACTATGCGATTGGCAGATTCTTTGACGGATATTCTGGAACGATTAGAAGAACTTCGTTTGGAACGTATATCAAATACAGTGGAATCCAAGGCACTTACAGAGGAACCGATTGTCATTATGTCGGAGCAAAAAGTGAACCGATTGCGGCAGTCAACGCAGGTAAGGTTGTTTTTATCGGAAGATTTGATTATACGGGAGGTCTTGTGGTTGTTGATCATGGTTTCGGACTTCTCAGCTGGTATTGGAATATAGGTGAGTTTGCGGAAGGACTCACCGTTGGAAATGTTCTTAAATCGGGAGACCCCTTGGGTTACAACGGGGGCGGAGGTCTTACGGAGACTCTCAGCGGCAGAAAAGCGTCAGTGCATGTAGCAGTAACGATCTTCGGTGAGCCCGTGGACATTACTCCGCTTACAAAAAGAGGTCTTCAGATTGTTGACAAATAATTTATGTTACGATAATTTTTAAGTTTGTAATTTTATAAAATAATACAGGAGATAAAAAATGAAAGATTCATACGTAAATCCGCTTTGCGAGCGATATTCAAGTAAGGAAATGAAATTTATATTTTCTCCCGACAATAAGTTTTCAACTTGGCGTAAGCTTTGGGTTGCGCTTGCTGAGTCTGAGAAGGAGCTTGGACTTGATATCAAGGATTCCCAAATTGCTGAAATGAAGGAAAATATATATAACATTGACTATGCCAAAGCAAGAGAGCATGAGTCGCGTGTCAGACACGATGTTATGGCTCACGTGCTTACGTTTGGAGAACTTTGTCCTGAGGCGCGTCCCATAATACATCTCGGTGCCACCTCCTGTTACGTTGGGGATAATACGGACATCATCGTAATGAAACAGGCACTTCTCCATGTAAAACGCCTTCTTGTGAACTGTATTGCCGTGCTTGCTGAATTTGCGGAAAAACACAAGGACGTACAAACCCTTGCGTATACTCATTTTCAGGCTGCACAGCCTACAACAGCAGGAAAAAGAGCAACTTTATGGATACAGGATCTTATGATGGATCTTGAAGAGCTTGATTTCTGTATAGATAACCTTAAGCTTCTCGGATGCAAGGGAACAACAGGTACGTCTGCAAGCTTTATGAAGCTTTTTGACGGAGACGTTGAAAAGGTTGAGGAGCTTGAAAGAAAGATTGCCGCTAAGATGGGATTTGATTCCTGCTTTGCGGTATCGGGACAGACATATACAAGAAAGGTTGACTATAAGGTCCTCTCGGTTCTTTCGGGTATAGCTCAAAGTGCTTCAAAGTTCTCGGGAGATATCAGACTTCTTTCACATCTCAAGGAATTTGATGAGCCCTTTGAGGACGGACAGATCGGATCATCGGCTATGGCATATAAGCGTAATCCCATGAGATCCGAGCGTATTGCGTCCCTTTCAAGATATGTAATCTGCGATATGCTGAATCCTGCGGTAACCGCAGCTACACAGTGGTTTGAAAGAACACTTGACGATTCCGCAAACAGAAGAATTTCACTTCCCGAGGCATTCCTTGCAATCGACGGAATTCTTACACTTTATATCAATATCGTAAAGGGCGGAAGAATTTATCCCGGAATGATGAAGCGTCATCTTGACGAGGAAATGCCATTCATGGCAACGGAAAACATCATGATGTACTGTGTAAGAAAGGGCAAGGATCGTCAGACACTTCACGAAGCGATAAGACGTCATTCTGTTGACTGTGCTCACGACGTTAAGGAAAAGGGACTTGATAATACCTTGCTTGACAGAATCGTTTCTGATCCCGAGTTCGATATTACAAGAGAAGAAGTTGATTCGATTCTTGCTTCGGATTCGTTTACGGGAGCAGCTGAGGTACAGACAGAAAAGTATCTTGAAAATTTTGTGAAGCCCATGCTTGAAAAAAATAGTGATCTTCTTGGTGTAGATGCCGAGGTCAGAGTATAATACAGTAAATTAAAAAATGTAAAAACATAAGTTTTATATATTAAAGGAGATTTTAAATTATGTTGACAGCAATAGTAGGAATTAACTGGGGCGACGAAGGAAAGGGAAGAATGGTTGACCTTCTTTCCAAGGAATACAAGATCGTCGTAAGATACCAAGGCGGAAACAATGCAGGTCACACAGTTGTTAATGAAAAGGGTAAGTTCGTTCTTAACCTTCTTCCTTCCGGAATTCTCAGAGATGACACAGTGAACGTAATGGGACCCGGAATGGTTATCGATGTTGAACATCTTTACAACGAGGTTAAAACACTTCGCGAGGGCGGTATCAACATTACACCCGCAAATCTTAAGATAAGCGACAGAGCAACGATCTGCATGCCCTACCACAAGCTTCTTGACTGTCTTGAGGAGGACAGACTCGGAGATGCAAAGTTTGGTTCAACAAGACGCGGAATCGCACCCTCATATTCTGACAGATACATGAAGAAGGCACTTCGACTCGGCGATCTTCTTGATATGGATTATCTGAGAAGCAGACTTGAAGGTATCGTTGAATGGAAGAATCTTACTGTTGTTGGCGGATATAACGCAGAGGAAGTTACTCTTGAGGGCTGCATGGAATGGCTTGAAAAGTACGGCGGCTTCTTCAGAGAGTTCATTTGCGATACGACAGAGTTCCTCGGAAACGCTGCTAAGAACGATGAAAAGATCATGTTTGAGGCTCAGCTCGGAGCACTCAGAGATATTGATTTCGGTATCGTTCCTTATACATCATCTTCATCCACAATCGCTGCATACGCTCCCGTTGGTGCAGGTGTTCCCGGTTGTAAGCTTGATTGCACAGTTGGTATCATGAAGGCATATTCAAGCTGTGTTGGTGAAGGTCCCTTCACATGTGAGCTTTTCGGTGAAAAGGGACATGAGCTTCGTGAGGCAGGCGGCGAATACGGCGCGGCAACAGGAAGACCCCGCCGTGTTGGAGGATTTGATATTCCCGCATCACGCTACGGCGTTATGATTCAGGGAGCAACAGAGCTTGCGCTTACAAAGCTTGACGTTCTTTCATACCTTAAGGAAATTCCCGTATGCGTTGCATACGATATTGACGGAGAAATCACACAGAGCTTCCCCAGCGGTGATAGACTCAAGAGAGCAAAACCTGTTTACGAATATCTTGAGGGCTGGTGCTCAGACGTATCGGGATGCCGCAGATTTGAGGATCTTCCCGCAAAGGCACAGGAATACATCAGATACGTTGAAAAGGCAGTTGATTGCAAGATCAAGTACGTTTCTGTTGGTCCCGACAGAGATCAGTACATGGTTCTTGACTAATAAAACTTATATTAATTTGACGAGGTGAATTGTAATGAAGGGTTTTAAGAATGCAAAGGTATACCTTGAAGGACAGGGAATCGTAAAGACAAATATCGGCTTTGAGAATGGAAAGATCGCATATATCGGTGACGATGCTTCCGCTATTGAGGCAATTGCAGAGGTATCCGAGGAGCAGGTTATCGTTCCCGGATTTATCGACCAGCACATTCACGGCGCAGCAGGCAGCGATGCTATGGACGGAACAGTTGAGGACCTTTCCAACATCGCAAATGCAGTTGCAAAGGAAGGAACAGTAGGTTTCCTTGCAACAACAATGACACAGTCCCCCGCAAATATCACAAAGGCTATGAACGCAGTTAAGGAATATAAGTCTTCACCTAAAGCTGAGGGTGCAGAGGTTATCGGTATTCACCTTGAAGGTCCGTTCATTTCCACAAAGCATATCGGCGCACAGCCCCTTGAGTACGTTGCAGCTCCTTCTGTTGAAGTATTTGCAGAGTATGAAAAGGCAAGCGGAAATAATATCAAGCTCGTTTCAATGGCTCCCGAGGTTGAAGGTGCTGAGGAGCTTGTGAAGTATCTTGCTTCCAAGAATATAGTTCCCTCAATCGGACATACTGACGCAACCTATGCGGCGATCGATGCAGCTATTGCGAATGGTGCAAAGAATATTACACATACATTCAACGCACAGAAGGCTCTCCACCACCGTGAGATCGGTACTGTTGGAACAGCGCTTCTCCGTGACGAGCTCAACTGTGAGCTTATCTGTGATACGATTCACGTATCAGTTCCTGCAATCAGACTTGTTATCAAGTCAAAGCCCCATGATAAGGTAACACTTGTAACGGACGCTATGCGTGCAAAGGCTATGCCCGACGGTGAGTCCGAGCTTGGCGGTCAGGTAGTTATCGTTAAGAACGGTGAGGCAAGACTGAAGGACGGAACTCTCGCAGGAAGCGTTCTCAAAATGAATGATGCTGTTAAGAACGTTGTTACAAAGTGCGGAATCGCATTTACAGATGCTATCGACTTTGCTACGATCAACCCTGCTAAGAACCTTGGAATCGACGATAAGCTCGGATCCATCAAGCTTGGTAAGAACGCAAGTGTAACTGTTCTCAACGCTGACTTCTCAGTTGCTATGACAGTTCGTGACGGAAACGTTATTTACAAAGCATAATTTTAACTTGTAAAGCTTAACCCCGATGGAATAAAATCCGTCGGGGTATTGTTATTTATTGATTTATGTTTTGCATTTTTCTACCCATTCATTCCAACGGGGATCTGACTTTATTTCGTCTTTAACCAAGTAATACTCCTGAACAGACCACCATGGCCAATCTTCTGCAAGGCTTATCGCTTCTGTATGTGGATGCGTTTTGTCAAAGCGCCATCTTGCGATATCGATCTTTACTAATTTCAAAAGCGGTGCGGTATATGCCGCCTCAGATTTAGTGCCAAGGTCTTCAAACGCCTTGAAATGTAATAACGATTTATCCAGCGCTTCAAATGCTTCATCGTGTTTACCGTCGAGCCAAAGGTACAGTGAAAGCAAAGTGTACATTCTTGCGATATGCGCGTCATAAATGCCGAAGTTTCCGTCAGTACAAACATGGTCGAAAAGTGTGATCGCCGATTTTATGCTTTCCACCTTTTCCGCAGGTGTCATATTTTGTTCGTAGGACAGCATTGTTCCGATAATCAGTTCCGCACTTGCGTTGATTGATTTCAATAATGCTTCTCCCGATGCTTCGGCGCGATGTTTTCCGTCAAATGCATTGATGCGTAAAAATTCATAGGAACCGTAGATCGTCGGCGCTGCTTCGATTACGGCAAGTGCTCGCTCACTTTCGCCCATATTGAGATAAAGCTGTGTGAGATTTCTCAACGCGTTGTGACGTGTTTCCCCAACCTCAAGTGTTTTCAGAAGCTTTTCATAAATTACGATTGCTTCCTTCCACTCGGAGCAGCCTCGATGTCTTTCTACATCGTAAACATTGTACCCCTCGTCATCGATAAGATGATATTCGCCGTGACGAACATAGCCGGCGTTATAGAGTAAATCCGCAAGACAGTGCATGATTTTTTCGTTTGCGGGAAATTCAACTATAGCTTCTCTTGCAAGTACAAGACATTCATCAATATTGATGTCAACGCCGTTGTTCCGAGCATTCATTTCTTTAATTTGTTTAATGATCGCATCAATTTTCTTCTCGCGGTCATTTTCATATCCAAAAAGCTCGTCGATAGTAATGCCGAAATAATTTGCAATAGCAGGGATCATTTCCATATCGGGATAACTGCCGTCCTTTTCCCAACGGGAAACGGCTTGATTTGTAACCCCGAGGGCACTTGCAAGATCCTCTTGCTTTCTGCCGTCACGCTTACGTAATTTTTTTATTTTTTCTCCAAGTGTTAGTTTCATAAAACCTCCGAAATAATTATTTCACCGGTGTGATTTTATTATATCTTATAATGGCTCACATTTCAATAATCAATTGGTTGTTTGATAATCATGCTACGGTTGATTTTTTGCACTTATCAATTTAGTTGAGCTTATTTAAAAGAGATAGAAATCTCGGTTATTGTTTTTCGTTATTATTTTGATATAATGAAGATGTAGCTACAATACTCTCCCTCACTTGTTGAGTAGTGTGTATGCTTTTTCAAGTAATATTTAACATAAATTTTTGTATGCTGCGTTACTACACTAGATTATACCCCTTTTGTACCTTGGTGCGTAGCGGAAAGGAATGGTCATATATATGAAAATATATTTTGAAAAGAGTTGCAGATACTTTTATGAATTGGTTGGAAGTTTGTGGATTTCTATGATATTTGTAATTATAGATGTAAGTGGGCTTTTTATAGAGAATAGTCCTATTTTGGAATCAATTGTTACTAGTATTTTAATGACTATTACAATTGTAGTGAGTTTGTTTTTGTTTTCCATTCGTAGAGGTTATAAAGAAAAAATTTTTAATTTAAAAAAAATAGTTATTGCTGAGTGTATTACATGGATAATTCATATAATTTATTGTTTGATTTTTTCTTTTTCTACATACACTAGTGGACCAGCTTTTTACCTTGGAAAAGCTCTTTATGGATTTTTACATGATTTTCCTGATGAAGGATTTCCTGATGTTTATAAGTTTGCAACAATGTGGTTGTTTTCTTTAATCTATTTAGGAACAATAATACTTGGAGAGTATGTCGGGACTAAAAAAAGATTTAAGGATTATAAAAAATTAATATCTACATCTTCAAATGGAGGAAACT
>JAZQRT010000128.1:0-2933 GCA_045629725.1 Eubacteriales bacterium
GATCTCTTTTGTTGTTTTTTTGGTATCATCAGACTTATTCTGTTTTTTCAGCTTCAAAAGAAGCGCGTATTCCACGTTACCGAGAACTGTCATATTCTCAAAAAGAGCAAAATTCTGGAACACTATACCCATTTCACGCTCTCCCGGATGTGCAGAGGTGATATCTCTGTCCTCAAGAGTTATTCTTCCCTTATCGGGTGCAAGAAGCCCTATGAGAATTCTGAGAAGTGTTGTCTTTCCGCAACCCGAGGGACCGAGTATGGAAAGAAATTCTCCCGAATACACCTCAAAGCTTATGCTGTTAAGGGCTGTTTTATTTCCGTATTTTTTCTCAAGATCGCAAACCTTGAGCTTGATCTTTGTATTGTTCATTCCTATCTCCGATTTTAATATTTCCATTTTGCAAGAAGCCTCTGCTTCTCTGCCATCGTATCACCCGTCATATCGCTATACTTGATATCTGTGGGAAAATTTTCAACAACGGGATATTTATCCTTCATGATATTTTCGGGAAAATAGATCTCATTGATCTCCTCAACACAAGTCGTTGCAAGAAATTCAAACACTTCATTAACCTCTGCGCGTGTTTCTTTCCCCGAAACAATGGCATTACCGTAAAGAGCATAGGGTGAGCCTTCCTCAAAAAACTTGATCTTAAGGTCTGCTCCTTCATTGATCTTAGTTACCGCTTGAGCTGTAATTCCAAGTCCTATGGCAACCTCATTTTGCATGAGTGCATTTACAGGTCCCGAGCCGGAGGATGTATATTGCAGGATATTTTCGCTGAGCTTATCAAAATACGCAAAGGCTTCTTCCTCTCCCATGGCTTTCACAAGTGAATAAAGGAAAGTATATCCTGTACCCGAAGATTTTGGACTTGGCATGGAAATAAGTCCCTTATACTCCGGCTTTAAAAGATCCTCATAGCTCTCCGGTTCTGCAAGACCTCTATCTGAAAGCACCTTGGGATTGATTATAATTGCCGCGCCACTTCTGACATCAACAGTCCAGTTTTCTCTTACCGTATCCTCTGAATAAATGCTGTGATCCATTCCTGAAAGAGATGCCAGGAGAGATTCGTTATTAAGCTGATCGAGATATCCATACTCAAGGGACCAAATAATATCACAGGCAGTATTCTTTCCTTCTGTCTTGACCTTGGCAGCAATATTGGACGTGGACATATACTCTATGATTATATTATAATTCGGAAATTGGGCTTCCATTCTGTCTTCCACGTATTCAATTTTGAAATCCTCGGAGCTCGTGTATATAGTAATCTTTGTTTTTCCATCACTGCAGGATGTAAATACCGATGTGAGGATAAGCGCCAATAAAAGTGTAAGAGATATTTTGGAAAATTTTGTTTTCATTTTTCTTTTGTTCAATATTTTTCTGATATTCAGACAAACTGAACGAACCTTTCAATTATTTCCGTAATTTTCAGCAAAAAAGAGCTTGGCGTTCAAAATCCAACGCCAATCTACCCAAACTGAATTTTTACCACATTATAATACACCTTTTATTGTAATTTGTCAATAGCATTGTTAAAATTTTAACATTTTTATACGCAAAATGAACGTTTATTTTTACAGTTTCAAATCCGCTCAACAGTTCAAAAATCCAAATTAATCACAAGGAAAATGTACAAAAAATGTGCCTCCGTTGGTTTTCAACGGAGGCACCTGTAATTCAATATTTAATTAACTTTTATTAAAGCATTAACCGCCAAGGTATGCCTTTTTGATAACAGGGCTCTTTACAAGCTCCTTACCCGTACCGGTAAGAACGATTCTTCCAAGCTCAAGAACGTAGGCTCTGTCAGATATCTTAAGAGCTTTTCCCGCATTTTGCTCAACGAGAAGCACGGTAATACCGCTCTTATGTAGCTCCTCGATGATGCTGAACACCTGATCCACAAGTATGGGCGAAAGTCCCATTGAAGGCTCGTCGAGAAGAATAAGCTTGGGGCGGCTCATGAGCGCTCTTCCCATTGCAAGCATCTGCTGTTCTCCTCCCGAAAGTGTTCCTGCAACCTGCTTTCTTCTTTCGAGAAGTCTTGGGAACAGCTCATAAACATACTTAAGATCTTCCTTACAGGTCTTTGGAGTTGTATACGCTCCCATCTCAAGGTTTTCCTCAACGGACATTTGAAGGAAAACATGCCTTCCCTCCGGAACATGAGCCATACCCATATTTACGATCTTATGAGCATCAATGTGGCTGATATTCTGATCCATCAAAGTAATAGAACCGGTTTTGGAACGGAGAAGTCCGGAAACTGTATGCATGGTCGTGGTTTTACCCGCTCCGTTTGCTCCGATCAAGGAAACGATCTCACCCTGTTTAACTTCAAAAGAAATGTCCTTGATAGCATGGATATTTCCGTAATATACATTCAGATTTTCAACTTTAAGCATTATTCATCATCCTCCTCGTGGTGTCCGAGGTATGCTTCAATAACCGCCTCGTTAGATTTAATCTGCTCAGGTGAACCCTTTGCAATTATCTTACCAAAATTAAGCACCGCAATTCCTTCGCACACATTCATTACGAGATTCATGTCATGCTCGATAAGGAGGATCGCTATATGGAATGTATCTCTGATCTTTCTGATACTTTCCATAAGCGCCGCAGTTTCCGAGGGATTCATTCCCGCAGCAGGCTCGTCAAGCAAAAGAAGCTTTGGCGAGGTAGCAAGAGCTCTGATGATCTCAAGTCTTCTCTGAGCGCCGTAGGGAAGGTTTCCTGCCATTGTGTAAGCATCGTTTTCCATATCAAAGATGGAAAGAAGCTCAAGTGCCTTTTCCGTAGACTTACGCTCTGCCTTGAAATGTGCGGGTAGTCTTAAAAATGACTGTGCGAAATTGCAATCTGTATGGTTGTGAAGACCTACTCTTACGTTGTCAAGCACCGACATTTTATTAAAAAGA
>JAZQRT010000129.1:0-1983 GCA_045629725.1 Eubacteriales bacterium
AATCTTCCCAATATGGTAGTAATAGTTGATGAAGCACCTAGAAGAGATATTGACGTTTGCGAAGGTGCAATTGGGTGGATTGGAAACGAAAGTGGCATAGAGGTTCTTTACTTGTATGACGAATCAGTTAAAGCGAGTGGCTTGCAATTTGTTCCCAAAGTGGATTGTGATACTGTATATTATGTTGATAGTTTTGATAGAAAGAAATTTATCAACGTTGATGTAATATTCAGCAAAGCACACGAAGAAAAAATTGCCGAGCTTAAGCATGTGGCGTATTCGTTGGGTGCAAAAAAATGTATTATAGAAATAAGTGAATCTGTGAAAGAAAGCGGGTATTCCAACAAGAGTGAAGAGATTAAAGGAAATGCAAAGGGTGTAAAGGTTGACGAAAACGTAGATCTTGAACGTAGTAAAAATGTTGTTAGAAAGATAACCGGAAGAGATGTAGCAGTTTTTGAAGGCAGTGATACACCTTGTCGTCCCACATTAAAATGGTTTGCGCATTATGATAATGTTAACCGCTTGATTGAAATGCGTTGTAATAATTCAAATTCTATTAAATCGGACAGCTTGGAGCTGGATGGCTCTTCGTCAATGGCAATTTCCAAAAAGACAGCAGTTAGCATTGATAATGCAATGAAAGGAATGCAGTTTAAAGGAAATACTAATTTTGAGCAAAGAGCGATTAAGGAAAGTAATACCAGTATAAGATTTATAGTTGAATTTTAATGCTTAAAGAAAAGGAGTACTTATGCACGAACACCATGGAATAAACGAAACCAAGGAAAAGTTTATAATCATAAAAAAGGAGCTTGATGCTCAGAATTATTTGGGGCTGACAAAAAGAAGCTGCTCCTATGATGATTATGATTATGAAGCCATCGAGGTTGCTAATTTCATAACGGAAGAAACCAATATTCCCGCACTTGTTGCGGAAAATATTGCATACAATATAAACGAAAGCTTCGGAAAAGATGCAAAGCCCGAGGAGTTTTTTGAAGTTGCGGAAAGAATTTGCGCCAAGGTTACTTTGATGTATGAAAATATAAAGAGGGAATGTGATGGAGCTTAAGGTTATTGCTCATATAAGAACCGATTTCCCGGAGAAATTCGGAATACCGAGGCAGAGCGGAATGGTTAAGGGTGTAAAGGGACGGATAGTATTTCTGCCCGAATACAGAAATCCGGACGCTATAAGAGGCATTGAGGGATTTTCTCATTTGTGGCTTATCTGGGGATTTTCCGAGGTCCACCAAGAGGAAGGGAAATGGTGTGCCACAGTTGCCCCGCCCCGTCTTGGAGGAAGGGTAAGAATGGGCGTTTTTGCAACAAGATCACCATACCGTCCAAATCCAATCGGTCTTTCGTCGGTAAAGCTTGAAAGGGTGGAATACGATAAAAAGCTCGGATATACCATATGGGTGTCGGGTATCGATATGCTGGACGGTACGCCGATCTACGATATTAAGCCATATCTGCCCTATGCGGACGTACATGCGGACTCCGTTGGCGGCTTTGGTGACGAGGTCAAGGGACATAGGCTGAGCGTTGAGATCAGTCAGGAGCTTATGGAAAGGATCGAGGAAGGGGAGCGTCAAAACCTTTTGGAGATACTTGAAGGAGATCCGAGAACGGCTTTTATTCACGATGAGGAAAGAGTCTGGGGTGTAAGCTATGGTAAGTATAATATCAGATTTACGGTAAAGGGTGATACGCTTACCGTTACGGACGTGGAATATCTTTGAATAAAAGCGAAAAAGAAAGCCTCTTGCGATAATTTTGCAGAAAAACTTATACCGAAAACTATTGACAAGGGCATAAAAATTTGATATAATGTCTCGGCACAAATAAAAGTACCGAGAATAAACGGGGTGTGGCACAGTTTGGTAGTGCGCTTGGTTCGGGACCAAGAGGCCGTGGGTTCGAATCCCGTCACTCCGACCAAATAAGAACCGTAATTTTGATACGATGAGTATCAAG
>JAZQRT010000130.1:0-21472 GCA_045629725.1 Eubacteriales bacterium
TGACGGCAAATCTGAGGCTCGAAAATCCTTTTTCGTCCCTTGAGCAGATCGCCGCATTACATCTGCCCCCCATATCAAAGTCGGGGGCAAACCACAGACTTAAAAAGCTTGTGGAGATATCAAAAAAAGAAAAGTAAATCGGTTTGGGTTTATGCTTTCCCACAAAAAAGCGTGAAGCATGAAGGATTTTGTACATCTTCATTTACACAGTGAATACAGCTTTCTTGACGGAGCCTGCAGGATAAATGAGATCGCCCGTGCCGCAAAGGAACTGGGACAAAGCGCGGTTGCGCTGACAGACCACGGCGTGATGTACGGAGCGGTGGAGTTTTACAGATCATGCAAGGAGCAGGGAATAAAGCCTATTCTCGGCTGCGAGGTGTATTTTTCTCCCAGAGGAAGATTTTCCACGGAGAAGGACTATATGCATATGGTTCTTCTTGTGAAAAACCAAAAGGGATACGAGAATCTTATATACCTTGTGTCATCGGGGTTTACCGAGGGATTTTATTTCAAGCCAAGGATAGATAAGGACCTGCTTGAGGGACATACCGAGGGGCTTGTGGCACTTTCGGGCTGCATTTTCGGAATGCTTTCAAAGGAGATACTAAGGGGCAATACCGACGCGGCAAGAAAGAATGCTCTGATGCTCAGATCCCTTTTCGGAGAAGATTTCTATATCGAGCTTCAGGATCATGGACTTGAGGAAGAAAAACGTGCCATGGTGGAGCTTATAAGCATTTCAAGGGAGCTCGGAATTCCCCTTGCGGCAACCAATGACGTACATTATCTTTCAAAAAACGATGCAGAGATACAGTCTATATTGACGAGTATGAAAAAATCCCACGACACAGACGAGGACCCCTTTGATAAAAAGGAGTACTACCTTAAAAGTGCCGAGGAAATGTACGATGTTTTCAATAAATATCCGGAAGCACTTGAAAATACGGTTAAAATTGCAGAAAAGTGCAGCTTTGACTTTGAGTTTGGTAAGGTGCTTCTTCCCGAATTCGATCTGCCCGAGGGTAAGAGCGCTGATGGATATCTTTCCGACCTTGCTAAGGAAGGCTTGGAAAAGCTTAAGGATGCAGGACGGCTTGATCTTGCGGGGCATACCCTTGAGGACTATAAATTCAGAATGATATATGAGCTTATGGTCATTTCAAAAATGGGCTACAGCGGATATTATCTTATCGTACAGGATTTTGTGGGATATGCGAAGCGCAAGGGAATACCCGTTGGACCGGGCAGAGGCTCGGGAGCGGGAAGCCTTGTGGCGTACCTTGTCGGTATTACCACAGTTGACCCCATTCGCCACGGACTGCTGTTTGAGAGATTTTTAAATCCCGAAAGAGTCAGCATGCCCGATTTTGATATTGATTTTTGCTATGACAGGCGAAACGAGGTCATAGCATACGTAAAAGAAAAATACGGAAGCGACAGAGTATGTCAGATCGCCGCATTCGGAACGTTTCTTGCAAAAAATTCTCTCAGATACGTGGGCTCCGCACTTGGAATGTCCTACGGTGACGTGGACAGGGTTGTCAAGCTGATTCCGAGAGATAAATTAAATATAACAATAGATGAAGCTCTTGAGGAAAACAAGGAGCTTTCAGCCCTTTATAACAGCGATGGAGCTGTGCAAAGGCTTGTAGATACCGCCTGCAGGATAGAGGGAATGCACGTTCATATAACCACACATGCGGCGGGAATAGTAATAGCAAAGGATCCGATATATAAAACCGTTCCCCTTTGTAAGAGCGGGGACGCAGTGCTGACACAGTATGATATGAATACGGTGTCGGACCTTGGTCTTTTGAAATTTGACTTTTTGGCTATCAGATATCTCACGGTGATATCGGGTACGGAAAGGCTGATAAAGGAAAAGGATACGGGATTTTCCCTTGAGGATATACCTCTTGATGACGCGGAGACCTATAAAATGCTTGGCAGGGGTAACTCGGGAGGGCTTTTCCAGCTTGAATCCGAGGGAATGAAAAAGCTTCTTGCCATGATGAAGCCTGAAAATATCGCAGATATAATGACGGCGATCTCCCTTTATCGTCCGGGACCAATGGATTCCATACAAAAATACGTGGAGTGTAAAAATGATCCCGCAAGGATAAGTTATGAATGTGAGGAGCTCCGAGAGATACTTTCAGAGACCTTCGGGTGTATAATCTATCAAGAGCAGGTAATGCAGATATTCCGTAAGCTTGCTTCCTATTCATACGGCAGAGCAGACGTGGTCCGCCGTGTGATGGCAAAGAAAAAGGTCCTTGAAATGGAAAAGGAAAGAGATAGCTTTGTTGAGGGTGCTTATAAAAACGGCATTGACAAGGAAGCGGCAAACAGAATTTTCAACAGTATGGCAAGCTTTGCAAGCTATGCCTTCTGCAAAAGCCATGCGGCGGCATACTCATATACCTCCTACAGAAGCGCATATTTGAAATGCCACTATACCCCCGAATATTTTTCCATGCTTTTGACCTCGGTTTCAAGGATTCCCTCTAAAATGGCGGAGTATATAAACGATGCCGCAAAAATGGGAGTTGTAACCAAGGGACCGGATATAAATTCCTCGGGAGCTGATTTCACTGCGAGGGACGGAGTTATATATTTCGGACTTTCCGGTGTAAAGAATATAGGCGACGGATTTGCTGAGGCAATAGTTAAGGAGAGGGAAGCTTCGGGAAAATACAAAAGCTTTGCGGATTTCCTTTCAAGGATAGTCAGAGCGGGAGTCAATAAGACTCAGATATATTCCCTTATTGCGGCAGGTGCCTTTGATGGTCTTTCCGAGTACAGAAGCAGACTTATTCAAGTGTATGAGGAGCTTCTTGTGAAAATGATGGACAAGAAAAGGCGTGAAGCGGACGGTCAGATCGGACTTTTCTCAGCGCTTGAGGAGGAGGCGGAGCAGACACTTTCGTATACTCTGCCGAATATTCCCGAGCTTTCGTTGAAGCATCGCCTTGATCTGGAGCTTGAAATGACGGGACTTTATTTCTCAGGCCATCCCCTTGAGGATTATACGAGGAATATCAAAGCCTCGGGCGCCGTGGGCGTTTCAAGCCTCGTTAAGATGTATGAGGATGAGTCCTCGCCCTTGAAGGATCGTCAAGAGGTGAAGATATACGGAATGATAAGATTCCCACGTTTGAGAAAGACATCAAAGGGCTCTGCGATGGCGGTCACCGCTCTTGCAGACGAATGCGGGGATGCAGAGAACTGTGAGATCGTCTTTTTCGGTAATAAATATGAGGAATATGCGTCCTTGATAGCCGAAAAAAATGCGGTCATCATTGAGGGGTATATCTCCACAAGGAATGAAATGAGCTTTTCGGTGATCGTAAATAAAATGACACTGCTCAGCGAGAATTCCGTTTTTAAGGAGGAGCCGAAAAAGGAGCCTGCAAAAAATACACAGAACGTACAGGACAGAGCAGCCGTAAAAAAGATCTACGCTAAAATTCCATCATATGAAGCAAAAAGCTTTGAAAGAGTGAAGGCATTTGCGGAAATATTTACAGGCGGTACTCCACTTATTATTTATTGTGAAAAAACGGGAGAATATAAGGATCACGGATTCAGAATAAAACCGACGGAATTTGTGATCGAGAAATTAAAAGGCATACTTTCAGATGATTCTGTGGTTGTCAAATAAGCTCAAATTTACTAAATTTATTATGTGATTTCATAGTGAATTCATAAAAAAGCTTATAATAAAAATATAAAGCGTAATAAATTGCGAAGAAGGGATAACAGATGAAACAAAAAAGAAGCAAAAAACAAATACTGATAGATTGGGGACTGGGATTCCTTGAGGTATTGAGAGTGCTCAAAGATGCAGTTTTCAAAGTACTTGGCATTGTACTCAACACGGTACTTACCCTTGTTCTGGTCCTTGGAATAACAGGTCTTATAGTGGGATGTGCTTTTGCCATCTATCTTGGAAATTACGTTGATGCAAGTGTAGAGGAATTTGACCTGCTCTCCACCGATCAGGAAAAGACAACTGTTATTTATTACTATGATGAAAACGGGAACCCCGTTGAGCTCAGCGGAGGAAAGCTTTATTCCTCGGAAAACAGAGTATGGGTGTCCTATGAAAAAATCCCTGAAAATCTTATAAACGCATTTATTGCCATTGAGGATAAGCGTTTTGAGGATCATGATGGAGTTGACTGGAAGAGAACCATCAGAGCAACCATGCTCTTTGCTCTCGGTAAGGCTGACTCGGGAGGATCAACACTTACTCAGCAGCTTATCAAAAACGTAACGAAATACGATGATAATACGATTCAGCGTAAGGTTGAGGAGATATTCTGTGCACTGAACCTTGAAAAGGTAAAGAGTAAAGAGGAGATCCTCGAGATGTATCTGAATACGGTATATTTTTCACAGGGATGCTACGGAGCTCAGGCGGCAGCCTACGGATATTTTAACAAGGACGTTTCCGAGCTCACACTCATGGAATGTGCGGCTCTTGCGGCGATCGTTAAGAATCCTTATAGCATTGACCCGAGACTGAATCCCGAAAACAATGCAGAGCGAAGGGACTATATCCTTTACGAAATGCTGGATCAAGGAAAAATAACTCAGCTTGAATACGATGAAGCGGCAGGGAAGGAGCTTTGGCTCTATACTACAGAGGATGAGGATGATTATCTTCCCGAAACAGAGATTCCCGACGATGATCCCTACGCTGACGATGAAGAAGACCAGCAGGTAAATTCATGGTATATGGATGCGGTAATTGAGGACGGAATCGATCTTCTCAGCGATAAGTTCGGCGTAACAAGAGTTGCGGCGGAGCAGATGCTCTATTCTGGCGGATTCAGTATCTATATTGCCATGGACCCCAAGGTACAGAGCATCATGGAGGAGATATACGAGGACGATGAATACGTAAATTCATTCCTTGAAGCACCTGATGGACTTATGCAGCCTCAGTCAGCCATGGTAATTCTTGACCCTCAGACAGGTAATATTTTGGGACTTGTGGGTGCAAGAGGTAAAAAAACACAGAGCAGACTTTTCAATTATGCAACAATGGCACTTCGTCAGCCAGGTTCATCCTTCAAGCCCGTTGCTGTATACAGCCTTGCCCTTGAAGAAGGACTTATAAATTATTCAACGGTTATTGACGATACACCCTATACCTTCTATCAGACCTATTCGGGCAGCTATATATCATGGCCTGTAAACTCACCTCAGAAATACGGAGGACTTACAACGGTCAATGATGCGGTGTGCCGTTCACTTAACACAATTGCAGTAAAGATAGCTGTACAGCTTGGACTCCAGAAGTCCTTTGATACCTTGACACAGAAGCTTGGATTTACTACATTGATCGAAGAACAAGAGGTAAACGGAAACGTAGTTTCTGACGTTAACCTTTCATCAATTGCTCTTGGAGGTATGACCTACGGTGTAACCGTTCGTGAGCTTACGGGAGCTTACACGATGTTTACAAACGAGGGCACCTACGTTTCACCCAGAACCATTCTTGAGATCAAGGACGGAGATAATAAAACGGTGATCGATAATCAGCCCTTCACCTGCAACGTGCTCAGTATCGAGAATGCGGCGCTTATGACAAGAATCATGGAGACCGTAACTCAGAGATACGGCGGTACTGCTTACGGTATGACGACAACTAAAATGGTGTCCACTGCGGGAAAAACAGGTTCAACAAGTAAAAACAACGATAAATGGTTTATTGGCTATACTCCCTATTATATAGGCGGTGTTTGGTTCGGATATGAGATCGCTCAGGACCTCAGTAATCACCCCGGTAACCCGCCTGTAAGAATTTGGGACAGAGTAATGACACGTCTGCATCAGGAGATAGTGGATGAGTCAAAACGCACGGGAGAACCGCTTAAGGAATTTGTTCTTCCCGACTCCATTATAGAGCTTGAGTATTGCAGGGATAGCGGACTTGCCGCAACTGCCGCATGTGAGCTTGACCCCAGAGGCAGCAGAATCCAAACAGGATATTATACGGAAGACAATATGCCCACTGCAGTATGTGACAAGCACGTAATCGTAAAATACTGCGATACCGGTGCGGGTGTTGCTTCGGAATACTGTCCTGCAAGTGAATGCCATGATATCTCGCTTTTGTATATCACGGACAGAAGCTTCCCGATACAGATCAAGATCACAGACGCACAGTACGTATACAGACCCTTGACCGAGGGTAAGGTGGTATATACGGGTAACGGACCTTTCTTCTATAATGAAATTCCAAAACGTACTTACGTTGGAAGAACGAGCTCGACAGCTCACTTTAACAAGTATTGCTCGGTTCACTATAAGGGTCAGCCCTACGGAGAGAGCTTCATTCCTAAAACAGAAACACCCGTTTCTGTTTTAGCAGAGCTGCCAAAAGAGTATTCTTCAAAGGAAAAAACGTACAGGACAGATCCTAATTAAAAAACGATTTTGGGCAGAGGTATTGTATCCTCTGCCGATTTGTGTTATGATATATTGTATTGAAGGGCGGAGGACTGTCCGCGATGAACAGGTGGGAAAACCGAATGAAAAATGGGAGGAAATCATATGAAACGAATACTTGCTATAGCAATAACCCTTGTTATAGTGCTTGCAGCTCTGACAGGCTGTACGGCATCCGGTAATCATTTGGACAAGTCTTTGCAAATTACATTGACGATTGCTGAAACATTACCCAGTTGTCCCGCCTTTGAGTCCGATTGCTTTTATGCGTTTGATGCAGAAGGTGTGCTATACCGTGTTCTGTGGACGGATTTTACAGACTTAGATGAAAAAGACACGGTTGTAGTAGAGTATAGCAAAAAAGAGAAATTGAATATTTCGGCTGACCTTGCAGGAGGATTTCACGCTAAATATGCAATCACCGCCAACAGTGTAAAAAAAGCATTATTCCACTCGGGATATGAGGTAGCGGTAGAATTATTCCAATATACTTGGGATGGTTGGGGTATCTCTACCAAGAAAGTCGAAGCTTGTGATGTGGCATACAATATCATCGATGCATTAAAAGCGATGAAGGAAACCGGAGAAACCGTGCCAAAGATTTCCGATGAAGTATTTGAAGTTGGCGGCGGTCAGTATTCGGCAGAACGCGGAACAATGTGGATCGAGAGCTCGGGAAATATCTATCGTCTGACTTCCGATTTGTCGCAGATATGCCTTGTGGAAACGCATTTTGGCGAAGGTAAGGTTCTTGAAATTACCGACGAATTCAAAACGAACGTCAATAACGCTTGGTACTATGCTCCCTATGATTATTACAAGGGAACATACAACAAGGGCGACTATACGGTCGATCTGGAGAGTATTTTCAAATCGGGTTCAACGGTTCAGTTGAGCATTAAGAAAATCCAAATTGAAAGCGGTTATGATCCCACCAACACAATTACGGTTGAACTGATTTCGTCCGTAGATCAAGAGGTAAATATCAAGCTTAATTGTCAGCAGAGCGATGATAACCTTGCAGCCGGTGACTATCGGACTGTGCAACTGAAAAAGGGAGAACCTACAACAGTAGATCTGACCTTTGGAGGTTGGCAGAATTCCACCTATTGGGTGTATATTGAAGCAGACTCCACCAAAGCGGAGATTACAATTAATTCATAAGCAAATTCAATAAAGGAAAAAGCACAGAATTCAAACGAGAATTCTGTGCTTTTCTACTTTCTTGATCGGTTGTTAAGGTAATATTCCGATCAAGAGGAGCTTTTTGTTGTTTATCCTAAAGTGATTTTATTTGCAAGCAAGCTCTTTTTCTTCTTCCTTTATATTTGCCTCGGGATAGGTGGGGGAAGCAAATCTAACTGCGTTGTGGACTACCTCTGCAGTAAAGCCATATACGTTTTTGATCTCGCCGTCAAGGCACAGAGCAAATTCCTTGTCCGACTTAACCGTTATCTGCTTAGCGCGTCGGTATGTAAGTATTTTTGCAAAACGGGGATCCTCAAGGTGAGTTCCTTTTTCATAGGCTTTGATAAGGTTGAGAAATTGAAAAATGGTAATGGGCTTAACAACGCAGACCTCCAGATAGCCGTCGTTGGTTACGGCGCGGGGAGCGCATTTGTATGAGCCGCCAACGTAACTGCTGTTGGCAATAGTGCAGAGAAGGAAAAGTCCGTCGTTGAGCTTTTCTCCGTCAACGTAAATATCACCTTTGTTTTTCATTGAGGTGAAAAGCGCCTTGACGATTCCTGTTGTATAAGCGTTCTTGCCGCCGATAAGCTTCTTTCTTCTGACCTTTGCCATGGTTGCGGCAACCGCAGACTCAAATCCGAAATTCGTTACGTTGATGGAATATTCATCTCCGACCTTAATAAGGTCAATGAGATGGGATTCCGAAGCGCAGAGCTTTTTAAGATCAAGGAAATTATCCTTTCCGCCGTAATATTTAACAAAGTCATTTCCGCTTCCGATGGGATAAACGGAAAGCTCAGCGTTATTAAGTGTCATAACTCCGTCTGCAACCTGCTTAATGGAGCCGTCACCGCCGCAGGCATAGAATCTGAGGCTTTCCTCGGGAGTTTGATTTCCTCTGAATTTTACGTAATCCGTTATATCCGTTGGAGATTTTGATATATATACTTCAAAATCAACGGCTGTTTTTGCAAGCTCTTTTTCAATTTGTTCTGCAGTGACTCTGCCGGGTCCGGCAACGGGATTAACAATAAAAATATGTTTCATATATACTCCTTGATATTGAAATAAAAGTGTCAGAAGCGTATCAGCTTCTCGGCTATGTATTCTGCCATTTCGCGGGGGCTTTCCTTCATTCCGCAATATATCCAGTGTCTTGCAACGCTTTCGATAAGTCCGAGCTTGCCTGCAAGATTATATTTATCCTCAATGGAGCATTCCCCGTGATCTGTCTTGATGGTCTTAAGTCTTTCTGTAACTCTTACAAAAATAACTGCCATATTACTTTCTGATATTTGCTTGAAGTATTTGTTTCCTTTTTCACCTGTAAACTCGAAAAAATCCACGAGAGTTTCCATCCAAAGCTCCTTGTCGCGGGAGGAGATGATCGTAATGGTGTTTTTGACAAGCCTTGATACCAGCTCATCCACAATGCTGTCGACAACATCGTTAACAGATGAATAATGTCTGTAATATGAGATCCTTGCAACGCCTGCGCGGTTGACGATGTCCGTTACCGTAATGTCAACGTATGGCTTTTCTGCGAGAAGCTCAAGCAGGGCTGTGCGTATACCCTTGCTGACGGTCTTATCTTCTTTTGTGTTCACTTTTTACCTCGGAACATATCGTAAATCAATATTGACAAAATACTCCATCGATAATATAATGAATATATAGATCAAGGAAATATCGAATGTTACATTTTGTACCATCAGTCAGTATAACACATAAAAAAATCCCTGTCAATGGGTAATAACAGGAAAATCGACATATTTTTTCTTTGAAACGGGTAGGATTATGATAAATATCGAAAATGTTGAAAAATATATGGAGAATAACAGGATAGAGGCAAAGCGCTCCCTTGGAGGTCTTCCTCACAGTATATGGGAAACATATTCTGCTTTTGCCAATACTCTCGGTGGAGTCATACTCCTTGGTGTTGAGGAATATCGTGACAAGACCTTTCATACCGTTGATCTTCCGAACCCCGAAAAGCTCGTTGAAGAATTCCTGTCACTTTTAAACGACCCGAAAAAGGTCAGCAAAAACATACTGTCGCGAGAGGATGTGAAGATAGAGCAGGTTGGTGAGCACCGTATAATTTCCATAACAGTGCCCAAGGGCGCAAGACATGAACGCCCTGTATATATTGACGGCTCTATTTACGGCGGAACCTACAGGCGCGGCGGCGAGGGTGACTATAAATGCACCAAGGATGAAGTGGATATCATGATCAGAGATGCGGCAACCGACACAGGCGACATGGGGCAGATCGAGGCTACGGTATCATCAATTAACCTCCAAAGTCTTGAAAGATACCGTAAATGTCTTTCTGATAGAGATTGTCCTTTTTATGAAGCGGTAAAGCATGGTTCCGAACAGGAAAATATAAAGATCAGTAACGCGATCTTACTGACGTTTGGAAAAGTACCCGAAATAAAAAAGTATTTTCCGAAATTTTCGCTTAAATATGAGGAAAACGGTACAGTGATCGAGCAAAAAAACATCATTGATTTTTATTTTGACGTGGAAGACAGGTTGAGCGCTCTTTCTAAGGGTAATAAAAGCATCGCCTCGGCACTGAGGGAGGCTCTTGCAAACTCGCTTATCAATGCGGATTACCATACGGGTGGAAAGGTATATATAAAAGCGGAGAAGGGCGGAATACTCTTTTCCAATTCGGGAGGCTTCAGAATTGACCTTGAAAGGGCACTTCAGGGGGGAGTTTCCGACCCGAGGAACGCTCTTATAAAAAGTATCTTCAAAGCCATAGGTGTTGGCAAAAGCGTTGGCGGAGGAATACCCAATATATACAGTGCATGGGAAAGGGAAGGCTATGCGCCCCCCAAGCTCACAGAGCATTTTTCGCCTGATAAGATAGAGTTATATTTGAGTTTTAGCTCCGAACAAAAGGCAAAAGTTGAAAAAATTACTGTTAAAGAAAGCTATGCCTACCGTGAGATCGTTGTTTCTTTCCTCACAAGTAATATCACTGCGGAGCTGAGGGACGTTTCCGACCTTTTGGGTATTGATGTCACCAGTGCGGAGGAGCTTCTTGAGGACATGGTGTATGACGGTATTATAGAGTTTTCGGATAATAAGGTGTATAAATTAAAGGCGTGATTTATCGTAGGGCAGGGCACAATTTTTAAAAAAGAATAAAGATATTGAATAAAGAAAAAATAATAAATGCCGGTAGAGGTGGTTTCCACCATGACCGAAAACAAACAACGCTCACAAATTTACCATTGATTTGCCGAGTAGGAAAAAAAGAAATACGCATATTTGTTAAATATTGAAGTTCTGAATGATTTATGGTATAATCGATCTGCATGAGTATTCTTATTTATGAGGTGAAGAATGAATAACAAATTTTACGATATTGCATTTGGTGAATCTCTAACTTTTTATACTTATGGTGAACTGTATTGTTCTTTCGAAGACAGAGAATTTGTTAATTGCACAGAGGAATTTTTTAATCAAGGTTTTTTAAAAGATTCGGTATGGGACAAATATGCAGAGTATTTATATAAATGCAAAGATTGTCCATACTTTAAACGTGATATAGGTTTTTATTTTGGTGATAAGCATTTTACCGATAATTTTTCAAACAAAGAAATCTTTGTAATAAATGTAAAGAATACAGAAGAATTAAATTTTGTTGTGGATAATTTACCTATCAAAACCAAAGCAATTTGGATAGGCAGTACTAAACCTGTTAATTATTCAGCACTTGAAAAGCTAACGCAGCTCCAAACCGTATGCATTGGACTTGGAGCAAAAGATATTCTTTGGGATATGGAAAAGACACCTAATCTTGACGTTTTGGAAATTCAATTAGGTGCCAATGCTCCCGAAATAGCAGTGATTAAAAAAGCCAAAAGTTTGAGGCATTTATGCCTGAATATTCACACTTCACAGATTAACAATACTGTTATTCCTACATTCTCATTCTTAAAAGAAATGCCCAATCTTGATAGCTTGGTTATATCGGGAGTCACTGCACAAGACAATAATATTGACGATTTAATTAACATACCAAATTTAAAACGGTTATGGATTTCACCCGATATATATTCAACCGAAGATTATGCAAAATTTGAAGCGTTAAAGTTTAAAATATATGATGAATACGGTATCTATGAATATGATAAAGAAGAAGCAACAATAGAAGATATCAGACCTCTCGGAAAAGGAAAAGGATATTTCAAATCTGAAAAATCTAAAGAAAATTTTATTGGGCAATACAAAAGCCTTATGAAAAAATATCAATGAAAAAGTGCTATGACAAAAACAGAATGTCATAGCACTTTTAGTTTACTATTCTTAATGGTACAATGCCAACGGCTTGCTTTTTATTACAACGTATTAAAGGTCTTGATCCACTGCTCTTTGATGAACTGATGTCCTGCCGCGGAGGGATGAACACCGTCAAGGAGCCAGAAGGAAGCGGGAGCTTTCTTTTCAAGCTCGTCAAAGCCTTTCTGGAGGGGAATGAAGGGAAGACCGAATTCCTCGGCAATACGCTTAGCGGCTTTGGCGCGCAGGGGAACCTCTGTGGAGAAAACGTCCCATTTTTCTTCCGTTGCGGCAGCCTTTAAAACGAAGGGCTCAAGGATCATTATTTTAATGTTGGGAAGTGCTTCCTTAATTTCCGAAATGAGCATGGAGTAAATCTTGTAAAACTTCTCTGCATCAACTCCGTTGGGGCACTCGTCGTCTGTTTCGTGCCAAACGTCATTAACGCCGATAAGAAGGCTCATAATGTCGGGCTTGAGATTGATGATATCTCTCTTGATCCTTGCATAAACGTCAACGATCCTGTTTCCGCTGATGCCGCGGTTGAAAAACTCATAGCTCTGGGGGGATGAGTAGTCAAGCTCGGATTTAACAAGGAGGGCATAACCCGTTCCCACGTTTCTGTCAATGGTTCTTGATCTGTCGCAATCCGTTATAGAATCGCCTTGAAATAAAATTCTCATAATAACCTCCGAATTGATTTATAATAATGTAAATTAATTACTCTTTAAAAATGGGTCCAAAGAAGGCACGCATCTCGGCAAGGTATTTTTCGGGATCAACGGGATAGCAAAGTCCGTGTCCTGCGCCGTTAATGGTTACCATGTGTTTGTTGGGAGATGAGCATGAATCAAAGTTTTTAAGGCTCATTTCATGGGGGACGTAAGCGTCGGTGTCGCCGTGGAAAAAGATAACGGGCAGACGGCATGCGCGGAGAGCATCAACGGGGGATGCCTCGTCAATGTTAAATCCTCCGAAAATCATGCCCCCAAGCTTAACAAAGGGGTAGAGAAGGTCTGCGGGAAGCTTCATATCGCACATTACCTTTTTGATGATGTCCTCAGCCTTGGAATAACCGCAATCGGCAAGAACGCCCACAACGTTTTCGGGCAGCTTTTCCTTTGATGCCATCATGACCGTTGCCGCACCCATGGAGATCCCCGTAATTACGATCTTACTTTCGGGGCAAAGCTCCTTTGAGGCAAAATCTACCCAACGAAGGCAGTCCTTTTTTTCATTTGCGCCGAAGGTAATTATGTGTCCGTCGCTTTTTCCGCTTCCCCTGTGGTCAACCATAAGAGCATTGTGTCCGAGCCTGTAGCAACGGTAAATTCCGCCGCTCAGGTCACGCTCGGCACTTCCGCGGTAGCCGTGGAAAAGTATCTCAAGGGGAGCACCCTTATTGAATTCGTAATATTTTCCGCGAAGTGTAAGTCCGTCAAAGGACTTTATCTCCACGTTTTTGTGGGGCATTTCACGGGCTTTTTTTATATAAAATACCATTTTGTCCCGAAAAGGCTCGTAGATCTCGCCTTCGGGTATGGGATATTCGTCCTTGAATTTTTTCTGCTTGCTTGAGGAATAAAAGACCTTATAAAAACAGATAAAAGAAATAAGAAGCAGAAGTAAAATAAGACTTATCAAACAAGTAAGGATAATTTTAATAATCATTTTTTATCTCCAATCTTTATCAAAGGGTATTTTATCACTTTTTTTTCAAAAAATCAATATTTTCCTTGATTTTAATAAAAAAATACTGTATACTCTTTATGGAAAGAGGTGTGACGATGAATATAGACGTTAAATACAAAAGAACTAAAAGATACAACACTGCAAGATACCCCATTCGCCAACCCCTGTTTTTTGTAGGACTTATTTGGGTGCTCTCAAAAATACTCCTGCTTGACAAAAAATACAAGGTTGAAAAGATCAATATGGAAGGGTTGAAGCCCCCATATATGATACTTTCAAACCACATGAGCTTTATTGATTTTGAGCTTGTTGCCATGGGTACGTTCCCTCACAGAGTTAATAACGTCGTTAATATTGACGGCTATTATCTCCGTCCTTGGCTTATGGAGTGGATCGGAGCTATATGTACCCGTAAATTTACAATGGATATGCACCTTATAAGGTCGATACGTAAGGTATTAAAGCGCGGCGACGTGCTTTGTATGTATCCCGAGGCGAGATACTCACCCTGTGGGATAGAGTCATATCTGCCCGAATCCCTTGGAATGCTTGTAAAGAGCAATAAGGTTCCCGTTGTTGCGGTGGTACATAGAGGAAATTACCTCCACTCTCCTTTCTGGAATTTCAGAAAAAAGAGAAAGGCGCGCCACCATACGACCATGACACAGATACTCACCCCCGACCAAATTTCAAAAATGAGCGTTGAGGAGATAAATAAGGTGTTGAAGGACGCTCTTTCCTATGACGATTACAAATATCAAAGGGAAAACGGCATAAAAATCACGGAAAAATACAGGGCCGAGGGTCTGCATAAGATTCTTTATAAATGTCCTGGCTGCGGTGCGGAGTCTAAAATGGACACGGAGGGCACTGAGCTTTTCTGTAAGGTGTGCGGCAAGAGATGGCATCAGCACGAGGACGGCACTCTTGAGGCGACAAGCGGTGAGACCGAATTTTCTCATATCCCCGATTGGTTCTTGTGGGAGCGTGAGGAGGTCGCAAAGGAGATTGAAAACGGTACTTATCATTTTGAGGATGAGGTGGACGTGTATTCCATGCCCGCTTGCTGGCGCTTTGAGCCTCTTGGCAAGGCAAAGCTTATCCACGATATACAGGAGGGCTTTATTCTTGAGGGAGAATATAACGGCGAGAAATACCGCATACACCGCAAGCCCCTTCAAACCAACAGCCTCCACGTTGAATATGATTTCCAGCACGTGAAGCCTCTTGACTGTGTTGATATTTCAACAGAGAACGATTCCTTCTACTGTTATCCCCAAAGCTTCGAAAACATTATCACCAAAATGGCGTTTGCCACGGAGATAATTTACGAAAAGCACATAAAGAGCAAAAGGGAAAACCACGAGAGAAATTTGAATAAATAAAAGCGGTCTACGACCGCAGGGAAAAGCCATATTCTCCACGAGTTCTCCTTTTGGAATACGTTTTATTACAAAACCCAGTAATTTCCCATAAAAGAAAAAACACCCCGACGGGATAATATCCCATCGGGGTATTTTTATCATTCAAGAGACAGAAGTCCTCGGCGTCCGAGAAGAATGGATACGCACTAACTCCCAAAAGGTTAGATAAATGAACCACACCGGTGGGGTGCGCCATAACAACACGAAAAAACACCTCGACCAAAATCGGGGTGTGACTATTTCTTTCAAAGATTTTTGGCAATTTAGCTTATGCTTTCCCAATCACCAAACAACACAATCATTATACCACAAACCATGAAGAAAGTAAAGCCTTTTCGGCGAACTTTTTAAGGTTCTCCCTTTTCAACAAAAAACTTTTTGAAATTTCATGTATTTTGCGAATTGAAAAAAGGGAAAAAAGGTGCTATACTATAGGCGAAAGAGAGGTACACTCCAATGAACAAGTAAGATTCGGAACTCTTAAAAAACGAGATTTCTGAAAAAACGAAATGAGTTAAAAAGAGTTCAAACCTCAAGCCTGTATGATCAAAAATAACGCAAGCCTGAAAAATAAATAGAGAGAAAACGGATGTCGAGTAAAACCTCCTAAAATCTCGGGTGCTATAAAAAATTGCATTTTTTCAATTTAGAAAACAAATTGAAAGACAAACGAATTTACTCGTCGGGTAATTAAAAAATGGTTTGTAAAATTTTAGATCATAAAGGGATTTAAAACAAATAAATAAAGAAAGAGAGGAACAAGAATGAAATTGGACTTCAAGAGTGAACAGAAATAACCCTTGATTGCGTGATCGAAAGACGGCAGTCAAGGGTTATTTCTTTTTGTTTTTGAGTTTATATTGACTTTATAATATTATGGTGATATAATTTAATAAAGTTTACCCACGGAGGATTCTAAAATGAAGCTTACAAATGAGCAGATAACCGCAGTCAAGGCACGCGGCTTTCTGAGAAACAGAGGAACTGATTTGTTTTCGGGCAGAATAGTTGCCCCCGGTACGGTTTTTACATCACAAAACTTTAAGGATATGTCGGTGATCGCCGAAACTTACGGAAACGGCAAGCTTATTTGCACAAGCCGTCTTGCAGTGGAGATTCCCGGTATTCCCTATGATAAAATAGAAGAAGCAGAGGCTTTTGCGGCGTCCCACGGTATGCGTTTTGGCGGAACGGGAGCAAAGGTGCGCCCCGTAACTGCATGTAAGGGAACCACCTGCGTTTTCGGCAATTGCGATACACAGGCTCTTGCAAAGAAGATACACGAGGAATATTATATCGGCTGGAACGAGGTCAAGCTTCCCCATAAATTCAAGATCTCCGTCGGCGGATGTCCCAACAGCTGTATGAAGCCCAGCCTTAACGATTTCGGTGTGGAAGGACATAAGGTGCCGAAATTCAATTCCGAGCTTTGCCGCGGATGTAAGGTGTGCTCAGTTGAAAAGTCCTGTCCCATGAAGGCGGCAAAGGTAGTTGACGGAAAGCTTACGATAGATGACTCACTTTGTCTTGCTTGCGGAGTATGTACGGGCAAATGTCCCTTTAAGGCGATATCCCACGATACAGAAACACTTTATAAAATTTACATCGGCGGAACTTGGGGCAAGCACACAAGAATGGGCTCCGCGCTTTCAAGACTTGTCAAAGAAGAAGAAATTCTTCCCATACTTGAAAAAACAATGCTTTGGTTCCGTGAAAACGGACTTCCCAAGGAAAGACTGGGCAAAGCCATTGACAGAGTTGGATTTGATAAGGTGGAGGCTGCGATAATGGGAGATGACCTTCTCCTTCGCAAAGACGAAATTTTAGGTAAATGAAAAAATTAATCCTTGCGTTTTTCCTTATTATATCCGTTGTACTGCTTATTTCCTGCGACGGCGGTGTTGCACCCAAAACCGAGGGCTATACCTTCCGTGACGCTCTCGGTAACGATGTGACGATCTCGGAGGGCGATAAGATCGCCGCCGCCCACGCATCCTTTGCTGATTGTTGGCTTCTTTCGGGAGGCGAGCTTGTGGGTGTTACCTCGGATGCGGTGGAGGATCACGGACTTGATGTGGGGAATGCTTTGATAATAGGTACGGCAAAAAGCATAAACAGAGAAGCACTTGTAGAGTCGGGTGCTGAAATGGTGTTTTTGTCTGCAGACCTTTCCGCTCACCTTGAATTGAAGTCCGTTCTTGACTCTCTCGGAATTGGGTATGCCTATTTCAGAGTTGATACCTTCAAGGATTATTCCGAGCTAATGGAGCATTTTTGTGCCGTAACGGGCAGGGAAGATCTGTTTAAAAAGAACGTTACCGAGGTGGGCGAGGCAATAAGTGCCATTGAAGCGAAAATACCAACGCAGGAGGGAAGAACCCTTCTCCTCATGCGCGCTTTTTCCTCGGGCATCAAGGCAAAGAGCGACGATAATCTTGCAGGGCAGATACTGAAAAGCTACGGACTTTTTAATATTGCGGACGCCCACCCGTCCCTTCTTGAGGACATGGGGCTTGAGCATATCGTTTCCGAGGACCCCGATTTTATCTTCGTTCTCACAATGGGGAGCGAGGAATCCGCACTTTCATACCTTCGGAACAATATAGAGTCAAATCCCGCGTTTTCTGAGCTTAAAGCCGTAAAAAACGGTAATTATTATGTTCTTCCAAAGGAACTTTTCCATTATAAACCCAATGAAAGATGGGCAGAAAGCTATGAATATCTTGCAGAAATTATATATCCCGAGCTTTTCACCGAAGATTAAAAAAATAATGACCATGGCGGCACTTTCAATACTTGCCGTCATTGTTTTTATGCTCAGCCTTACCCTTGGAGCATCTGAGGCAAGTATTATCGAGGCTTTGAGGTCGCTTTTTCAAGGTGACTGTTCGGGAACGGATTTTAAGATCATATTTTACATAAGACTCCCCCGCGTGCTTGCGGCGCTTCTTGGGGGTGCGGCGCTTTCGGTGTCGGGCGTGATAATACAGGGCGTTTTAAATAACCCCATGGCGGCGCCGAATATCATTGGTGTCAACTCGGGAGCAGGATTTTTCGTAATCCTTGTAATGGCGCTTATGCCCACGCTTACCGGATATTTACCCCTTGCCGCCTTTTTGGGTGCGCTTTTTGCGTCCCTTATCATATATGCCATCAGTACCGCAACAGGCTCGGGCAGAGTGACGGTGATACTTGTGGGCGCGGCTATGGGAAGCATACTGACTGCCTGTATAAATACCGTAAAGTCTCTGTTTCCCGATAGTGTATACGACGTATCGGGCTTCCTGATCGGAGGACTTGCTGCGGCAGATCTTGGAAAGGTCTTACCTGCGGCGATAATGATAGTGCCGACGCTTATTATCGTATATCTTATGTCGGGCGGTCTTGACGTATTAAGCCTTGGCACTGAGGTTGCCTCCTCCCTTGGTATGAGAGTAAAAAGAGCGAGGTTTATATATCTTGCCCTTGCCTCGGTGCTGGCAGGGGCGGCGGTAAGCTTTGGGGGACTTATCGGCTTTGTTGGGCTCCTTGTTCCCCATATTATGAGAAGACTTGTGGGCAATACCCATAAGGTCCTCATACCTGCCGCGGCGCTGGGAGGCGGTGTGTTTTTGCTCGTTGCGGATACAATATCAAGAACGGCTTTTGCTCCCTATGAGCTGCCTGTTGGAATACTAATGTCCCTTGTGGGCGGTCCCTTCTTTATATTCCTTATTTTTGCCGAAAGGAGGCGCGGGGAATGATCAAGCTGGAAAATGTCAGATTTTCATATAAGGATGGGGAGTTTATAAATATTCCCTCCCTTACCTTAAATGACGGAGAATTCACCGTTATTGCAGGTGAAAACGGCTCGGGCAAAACAACACTTTTGCGGCTTATTATGGGTGAGCTTATACCCTTTACGGGCAGTATCTCGGTTGATAATGAGGATATTAAAAAAGTAAAAAAAACAGACCTTGCAAAACGTCTTTCATATTTTCCCCAAGGACGCAGGGTGCCCGATATGACTGCCCTTGAAACGGTTCTGCTTGGCAGATATCCATATAATAAAGGCAGTCTTAAGATACCCGCGCAGGATAAAGCTATTGCCGAAAAAGCACTTAAAGAAGCAGGCGCTTGGGAGCTTTCGGAAAGACGGGTGACCACTCTTTCCTATGGGGAGCGCCAAAAGATTTACCTTGCCATGCAGATATCTCAGGGGGCAAAAAACAGAATATTTGACGAACCCACAAACTACATGGACGTGTCATCCCGTTTTGAAATGATGGCAAGTCTTAAGGGGATGGCAAAAGAGGGAATGTGCATCACGGCGGTGCTCCATGATATATCCCTTGCCATGAGCTATGCCGATAGGATAATACTTGTAAAGGGCGGGGAGATATTTGCCGACGGTACACCACGAGAGCTTTACGAAAAGGGAAGCGTTGCGTCACTTTTTGGCATCAAGATGCAAAAAATTACAGATACAGAAACGCCGGTGTATGCAGTTATGCCGAGGAATGAAACTGAAAAGAGTGAAGAATAAATGGCGCTTGGGATGATATCCCCACATACAACGCATACTGGCACGTCACGAATAAACCCAAATGCCTGTAGGGGCGACCGTCGGTCGTTTGCCACAACGCACGAAAATTCGATAAAACGCAGGTGATTTCACGATATTCGTCCCTACAAATTCGTTTCGTTCATCATGCGCAAGAGGGGCATATCATTCCATATAAAACACCACCCCCGAGGGACTGACCCTCGGGGGCTTTGTATTCTCGGACTTCATTCAAACAAATCACAAAATAATTGTTTATTGACAAATAGTTTAGATTATGTTAAAATTAAAATTGATAATATAATCAAAAGAAGAAAGGACTTTTACTATGAACCAAAAATACGAAGCGCTCTTCACGCCTTGGAAAATAGGTAATGTGGAGATCAAAAACCGAATCGTAATGTGTCCCATGGGCGGAACATCCCTTTTCGGATGGTTTGAGCTTGGAGGATGTCATTTCGACAAGGAGGCGGCAAAGCTCTTCCTTGAGCGAGCAAACAACAACGTGGGACTTATCATTCCCGGAATTGCGCCCCTTCGCGATACCTTCTGGGGCAAGTGGCTCTGGCAAAATCCTAAGATGTTTGAAGAACTTAAGGTCTTCATGGACGAGATACATAAAACGGGAGCAAAGCTTTTTGTTCAGCTCACGGCAGGTATGGGACGTTCTTGGGCGATCACAGAGCTTGTTGCACCCCTTCATAAAAATAAGTTTACAAGAGCAATCTTAAAGCCCGTGCTTGATACAAATCACGAGCTTGCATCTCCCAGCCCCCAGCCCTCACGTTGGGCGCATGACATCATCTGCCCCGAAATGACGGTGGAGCAGATACACGAAATTATCGAAGCCTTTGCAAAGACCGCAAAGCTTTGCCGTGACGCAGGTGTTGACGGTGTTGAGGTACACGCGGTACACGAAGGGTATCTGCTTGACCAGTTTGCCATCGAGTTCTTCAACAAGCGTACGGACGATTACGGCGGAAGCTTTGAAAACAGATACAGATTTGCCTCCGAGGTCGTAAAAGCCATAAAAGCGGCATGCGGAGAGGACTATCCCGTATCACTTCGATATTCAGTTGAGTCCAAAATGAAGGGCTTTTGCGAGGGTGCGATGCCCGGAGAGGAATATACCGAGGTTGGACGTAACATGGCAGAGTCCGAGAAGGCGGCAAAATACCTGCAGGATGCGGGATACGATATGCTCAATGCGGACAACGGTACTTATGACTCTTGGTATTGGGCGCATCCCCCGATGTACATGCCCGAAAACTGCAATCTTGAGGACGTTGCACACATAAAGAAATTCGTAGATATCCCCGTTGTATGCGCGGGTAGAATGGATGCCGAGGTCGGAGCCAAGGCGGTTGCCGAGGGCAAGATCGACGGCGTTGGCGTTGCCCGTCAGTTCCTTGTTGATCCCGAGTGGATCACAAAGCTTATTGAGGACAGAATTGAGGACATCAAGCCCTGTATCTGCTGTCACAGCGGATGCTTCAATTTCTCATCAAGCAAGGGACATGCAAATACACAGGATCTTACAGACACAATGGGACTTGCCCGCTGCGCACTTAACCCCAAGACCATGCAGTCAAAGAAATATGACATCAAGCCTGCCAAGGTAAAAAAGAACGTGGCGGTTATCGGCGGCGGTATCGGAGGTATGGAAGCAGCCATCGTTCTTGCAAAGCGCGGACATAAGGTTACCCTTTATGAAAAGAGCGACAAGCTCGGAGGCGTATTTATAGCCGCATCCGCACCCTCCTTCAAGGAAAAGGACCGCGACCTCATCGCGTGGTACAAGAGAGAGATCACTCGCTATTCCTCCATCGAAGTCAAGCTCAACACCGAAGTCACCGAC
>JAZQRT010000131.1:0-3326 GCA_045629725.1 Eubacteriales bacterium
AACCTTTTTTACAAAAAAGGTTGGTCACTCGCGGCTCGCAAGCATTCTTACAACAAGTCGCCAGATCCTTTCCATCGAATGAAGATCAAGACGCTCATCGGGAGTATGTATATCATGAAGTGTGGGACCAATGGCAATCGCATCGCCGCCGCCCATTTTTTCAATAATAATTCCGCACTCAAGTCCTGCGTGAATAGCTTCCACACGGGGGAATTCATCGTTTTTTCCAAATTCCTCCTCATATGATTTAAGGAATATCTGCTGAAGCTGAGAATCGCTGTTAAATGCCCATCCGGGGCAACGATCCACAAGCTCAAAGCCCAAATCAAGCACCTTTCCGAGTCTTTTAAGACGAAGGTATACCGCATCCATAGAAGGCTCAACACTTGATCTGGTATATGCATAAAATTTAACGTCTCCGTTTTCTTCCGTTGTGATAACTCCAAGATTTGATGACGTTTCAACAAGTCCCTTCTTTGACTGCGACATTGCGATTACACCGTTAGGAACAAGACTGAGGAACGAAAGGACCTTTGAGGTATCCTTGAAGCTCATCATATTCTCTTTTGCTCCAACCTTGGAAACCACTACTTTAAATCCGCGATCGGCAAAGTTAAGCTCTTTTCTGATATCTGCTTCAAGAGAAAGTACCGTCTTGGTTGCCGCATCTCTGTCTCTTACTGCAATTATAGCCTCACACTCGCGAGGAATTGCATTTCTCTTGTTACCGCCTGCAATAGAAACGAGATTGAACTCCTTCTCTTCATAAAGAGCGTTAAGTATTCTTCCCATTATCATATTAGAATTCTGTCTTCCGGAATCAATATCCGTACCCGAATGTCCGCCCGCAAGTCCCTTTACAGTAATGCGAAGTCCCTGTCCGTCAAAGGGATGTCTTTCGGGATTGATCGTGAAAGCCGTATTCATACTTCCCGCGCAGGACGCGATCGCCTCGCCTTCAAGCTCTGTATCCAAATTTATGATTCTTTTTGCCGTAAGCTTGGAATAATCAAAGCTCTCCGCTCCGCCAAGTCCGGACTCCTCCTGGGATGTAAAAAGACATTCAAGCGCAGGGTGCGGGATGTCCTTTGAATCCAACACGCCGAGCATTACCGCAACAGCGACACCGTCATCGCCTCCAAGGGTAGTACCGTCAGCCATAAGCCATCCGTCTTTTTCAATAAGCTTTATTGGATCTTTGAGAAAATCATGCTTTGTATCGGCATTTTTCTCACACACCATATCCGTGTGTCCCTGAAGCATCACAGGAGGAAGATCCTCCATTCCCGCCGTCGCATCTTTATATACCGCTACGTTAAAATTGTCGTCCGTGTAATAACGAAGTCCTCTTTTACGGGCAAAATTGCAAATGAACTCGGAGATCGCTTTTTCGTTGCCAGAACCTCTGGGTATTCTTGAGATGTCTTCAAAATAGTGAAAGATTGCTTTGGGCTCGTATGAATTGAGAATGTATTCCATAATGTCCTCCAATAATTTATTTTGTATTTTTAACAATTAAACTTACGAAAAATGCGGAAAGAGAATATCTGAGAAAGTACCACACACAATAGCAATAAGTAGTAAATGCGCTCCACTCACCTACAGAAACAACACCTTTGCCAATAAAAGCGCCGTAAATTCCACCAAAGATCGCAAATAACAGGTTACCAAGAACTATTCCTCCCGTTATCTCTGCAGATAAAAATCCGTAAACGAGTGAGAAGCAAAAAAGCACAACGAGCACTAAAACCTGTAACAGCTCGGGTATTTGTCCTTGAGATGACCATATCATTGGAATTGATATAAGAGCAAAAAATACCAAATTAATTGCCGCCATTATCAGATATCTGCGCCATCTTGCGCCTTCCCTTATTTGTTCAAAAAACTTTTTCATATTAAATTCCTTTCGGGTTCCACTTTTAGAATGATATTTTTTTTGCATCACCGTAAAGGTAAGCTCCGTCAAAGACAGAAACTCTGCCTGCAAGCAGGGATCTCTGCTTTGAATATATTCCGCCTCCCGTCAAATCAAGCTTCACAACTCCTGTGACGGCAAGGTCTGAAATTTCAAATTTTTTTCCGAATAATATTTCATAAGGCTTGATACTCATGAGCTCAATTAGTCTGAAAAGAGTTATATGGCCTGTTTTTACTAAATTCGTTATTCCCGCTCCAAAGGCAGTTTCAAATCCCGTACTTCCGAAAGCTCCCGTTGTAAGGTCCTTTTTCGCACTGGCACTGACAGGCACATGATCGGTCTCTATGCAGTCGATAGTACCGTCCGCAAGACCTGATATCACCGCGGACAAGTCATCCGAAGAACGAAGCGGCGGCAAAAGCTTTGCCATGGCACCTCTGAAAATTAGCTCTTCCTCAGTATATGAAAAATAAGGCGGTGCCACAGAACAGGTAATTGCTACACCTCTTTTTTTTGCATTTCTTATCATTTCGACGCTTCTGCCAAGGCTTATACCTGCAATATGTATCCGGCAACCCGTTTCCTCGGCAAGTATTATATTCCTCATCACCGACAAAAGCTCCGCTGAATGCGGAATTCCCTTCTGAGAGGTAAGCGTTTCTGCTCTGCCCTTGTTTACAGTTCCGTCAAGGGCGATCTTTTTATCATGGGAGGTAAGGATGAGAAGTCCGTTCACATTTGCAACCTTTATCATTATCTGACGCAGGGTACTGTTGTCAAGATAACCCGTGGGCGTTGCATCCGTAAAAATACTTCCGCCCTTTTCCGCGATCCCGTAAATATCGCTCGGGCTTGCCGAGAGATGCTTTTTTACTATCGGAACCGCAGGGAGTATCTTTATCCCACCGTAGGATTTTAATTTTTTGTTGTATTTTTCAAACATCGCAGGCGTTTCGGGATATTCTGCGCTATCCCAAGTAGGCGTGGGACAGATAACTCCATAGCCGCCATAGTCTGCTGATGATATATCAGGCGCTCCTCCGCGCCGAAAAACGTCTCCAACGTTACAACGCACATCGCAAAATGCAGGTGCAACGTAAATGCCGTCTCCGTCAACAATGGTGGTTCCGTCGCGAAGTGTCTTTTTCTCATTTTTTGAAAGGCTCACCTTACATACGCCAAGGCTGTCCCTTGAAAAAAGCATGTCCGTTACTTCGATCTTTTCCTTGGGTGCGTTTATAAAACTTGCTCTTTTTATTATAAAATTGCCCTTCATTTCAATCTATTCTGTAACCCTTTCCCCTTATCGTAAAGATAACACGCCGTGCGGAATCCTTTTCGAGCTTTTCACGCAAATATCTTATATAGACGTTAACGATATTGGACCTTATACACTCCCTGCCCCATA
>JAZQRT010000132.1:0-4582 GCA_045629725.1 Eubacteriales bacterium
TTCTCCCGCTTGAATTAAATCACTTAATATTTTGATCGTTTTTCATATTTTTGGAAACTTGGTTTTGTTTGAAGGATTTGTAATATTGTAAGATGAATGTCAGTTTTCTTAAATCAATTTTTCTTTCCTACGGCTTTGTTATTACCCAACCTATGAATCTATGTAAACGCGTTACACCGCCGTGTTTTGTATTGTTATATGCTTTTAATATATTATACTTTATACGAACTGCTAAAACCGTTTACTTAGAAAAATTTGATTTAAGCTTCTAACTTACTTGTTCATTGGAGTGTACCTTCCTTTCTTCTGGCTATAGTATAGCACTTTTCTTTCTGAATTTCAATAGGCAAGATATATGAACTTTTCTAAATTTTTTTGTTTAAAAAAGAGTATTTAATTTTTCTTCCGAAAAACACTTTACATTTTAAAAAATGTATGATATACTAAATATGTTGTTGGGTTAGTGTTTCCGACAAAAAAGGTATGGTTTTGAACCATACCTTTTTTTATTTTATAGAAGGTTTTTGATTATTTATTTCTTTTCATACCCGAGAAGGATTCCGCCTTTTTCAGCATAAAAACTACATAGCCCTCTGAATTTATGTATTTCTATCTCAGCCTCTGGGAATATTTCGCGGATCATTTCTTTGAGTTGGAGTGCACCGTTTTATTTGCACAATGACCAATACTGATTTTTCCCTTTTCTAAAAAAATAAACCACAAAAACAATTGTGTTTAAGTGGTTTATTTTAATATTTTTATTAATTATTTGAGGGAGCTTTTATCCTTTTGGATAACGTCATGTGCGCCGCCCTCAACAATACTTGTTGCAGAAACAAGAGTGAGAACTGCTTTTTCCTGAAGCTCGGGAATGGTAAGCGCTCCGCAGTTGCACATTGTTGAGCGAACCTTGGAAAGTGACATTGCAACATTATCCTTAAGGCTTCCCGCATAAGGTACGTAAGAGTCAACTCCTTCTTCAAAAGAAAGCTTCTTATCGCCTCCGAGGTCATATCTCTGCCAGTTTCTTGCACGAGCTGAGCCTTCGCCCCAATACTCTTTATAATATGTTCCGCCTATGTTAACCTTATTTGTGGGAGATTCATCAAATCTTGCGAAATATCTTCCAAGCATTACGAAATCAGCACCCATAGCAAGTGAAAGTGTGATGTGGTGGTCATATACGATACCGCCGTCAGAGCATACAGGGATATAAACGCCTGTTTCTTCAAAATATTTATCACGCTCAGCACAAACTTCAATAAGAGCTGTTGCCTGTCCGCGTCCGATACCCTTTGTTTCACGAGTGATACAAATTGAACCGCCACCGATACCGACCTTAATAAAATCAGCTCCGCAATCTGCAAGGAAACGGAAACCTGCAGCATCAACAACGTTTCCGGCTCCGATCTTTACGCTGTCACCGTAATGTTCTCTAACCCATGCAAGTGTGATCTTCTGCCACTCGGAGAAGCCCTCAGATGAGTCGATGCAAAGTACATCAGCTCCTGCTTCAACAAGCGCAGGAACTCTTTCAGCAAAGTCTCTTGTATTAATACCCGCTCCAACAACAAATCTCTTAGACTTATCAAGAAGCTCCATGGGATTCTGCTTATGAGAATCGTAATCCTTACGGAATACAAGATTACAAAGATTTCCTTCGTCATCAACAATGGGAAGTGAATTGAGCTTGTGATCCCAAATAATATCGTTTGCAACCTTGAGAGTTGTACCCTCCTTAGCGGTGATAAGCTTATCAAGAGGAGTCATAAACTCGGAAACCTTGGTTGTGGGATCCATGCGAGAAACTCTATAATCTCTGCTTGTTACAATTCCAACAAGCTTTCCGTTTGATGTACCGTCTTCTGTTACAGCAACAGTTGAATGTCCGTTCTTTTCCTTAAGAGCAATAACGTCAGCAAGAGTTGCATCGGGAGTGATATTTGATTCACTCTTTACAAATCCTGCCTTATAGCTCTTGGCACGTCTTACCATTGCCGCTTCATCCTCAATTGTCTGAGAACCGTAAATAAACGCTACGCCGCCCTCAGCAGCAAGTGCAACAGCAAGTCTATCTCCCGAAACTGACTGCATAATTGCAGAAACCATGGGAATATTCATCATAATTTCGGGCTCTTCACCCTTCTTAAACTTAACAAGAGGTGTCTTCAAACTAACGTTTGCAGGAACACACTCACTTGAAGAATATCCGGGAATCAAAAGATATTCATTAAAGGTATGTGAAGGTTCATTAATAAATTTAGCCATTATCTTTCCTCCTATTTATTTCAAGTATTCTTTAGTTTCGCAGTAAATACATCTGCAAACTCTGTTTTCTCTATCCACCACTTTGAAAACGTGGTCAAGCTCTTGTTCAATTGTTGTTATACAACTGGGATTTTCACATCTCAAGTCTCCAATTATATAATCATCTCCTGAATAAGTATACTTATGATTTACAGGGTCTTTCTTTGCTTCATCAAGTAGCTTAAGAATGAGTGCCATTCTCATCATTTTGCCGTTATAGACCTGTTTAAAATAACAAGCTCTGGGGTCATCATCGATCTTTACGCTGATTTCATTAACTCTGGGAAGCGGGTGAAGGATGGCAAGATCGGATTTAGCTCCTTCAAGCTTATCAAGAGTAAGAATGTAGCTGTCACGAAGTCTCAAATATTCGTCATGACTTGCAAATCTTTCGCCCTGAACTCTTGTCATGTAAAGAATATCAAGCTCGGGAAGTGCATTTTCAAGGTCGGAGGTTTCTGTATATTCCATATTGTTCTTTTCAATTACGTTATACTTTACGTATCCCGGAATCTTAAGCTCATCCGGAGATATAAGTACAAGCTTAATGCCTGTATATCTTGAAAGTGCGGCGATAAGAGAATGTACGGTTCTTCCGTATTTAAGGTCACCGCAGAATCCTACGGTAAGATCTGAAAGTCTGCCCTTTTCTCTTGAAATGGTAAGAAGATCCGCAAGTGTCTGTGTTGGATGACAGTGACCGCCGTCGCCTGCATTAATGACCGGAATTGATGAATTTTGGGAAGCAACAAAAGGAGCTCCTTCCTTGGGATGACGCATAGCGATGATATCTGCATAACAGCTGATAACCTTAGCAGTATCTGCAATACTTTCACCCTTTGAAGCGGAAGATGAATTTGCAGAGGAAAAACCGATAACGCTTCCGCCAAGCTCTATCATTGCAGCCTCAAAAGAAAGTCTTGTTCTTGTTGAAGGCTCAAAGAAAAGAGTTGCAAGCTTTTTTCCCTTACATTTTTCAGAATAAGCATCAGGATTTGCAATTATATCCTTTGCTGTAGCTATAAGAGAATCGATCTCCTCAACAGTAAGGTCAAGTATATCTATTAAGCTTCTCATTTTTTCTCCTTATTTTATCCAGCTTTCGTCAGAGGGATTATTTCTGAAAGCAATAAGACGGCTTACATCCTCGGGAGCGATATAACCTTCTTCTGCAGCTGTTTCGGCAATTACGTCGAAGTTTGTGAGAGAGTGGTTTTCAACATTAGCCGCAGCAAGTCTTTCAATACCCTTCTTCATTCCGTATGTGAAAATGCTGACAACACCGAGAACCTCAGCACCTGCCTCGCGAAGTACGTTTACTACTTCAATTACACTTCCGCCTGTAGAGATAAGGTCTTCAACAACAACTACCTTCTGTCCCTTTTCAAGCTTACCCTCGATCTGATTCTGACGTCCGTGATCTTTTGCTCCGGAACGAACATATCCCATGGGCATTCCAAGGATATGACCTGTGATAGCAGCATGAGCAATACCTGCAGTAGAAGTACCCATGAGAACCTCTGCCTCGGGGTAATATGTCTTTACTGCTTCTGCAAGAGCATTTTCAACATCATTTCTTACGTCTGTTGCTGTAAGTGTAAGACGGTTATCGCAATATACAGGGCTCTTGATTCCGCTTGCCCATGTAAAGGGTTCATTGGGACGGAAGAAAACCGCTTTAATTTTAAGTAAATCTTTTGCAATTAATTTCTCTGTGTTCATTTTTATATCTCCTTATCCTACAAATTATCCAACAAATTCATTAAGGCATCTTTCATATGCAGCAACAGGATCAGCCGCTGCTGTAATGGGTCTGCCAACAACTATATAATCAGAGCCTATTTTCTTAGCCTCTGCAGGTGTCATAACTCTCTTCTGGTCTCCGATATCACCGTCTGCAAATCTCACTCCGGGAGTTACAGTAACAAAGTTCTCTCCGCATCTTGCGTGAACCTTGCCTGCCTCAAGAGGAGAGCAAACAACACCATCAAGCCCTGCGATCTTTGCGTTTTCAGCATAGTGCATAACAACCTCATCAATGGGCTTTTCGATCCAAAGATCACGTCTCATGCTTTCCTCATCCGTTGAAGTAAGCTGAGTTACTGCAATAAGGAGCGGTCTTGTACCATCGGGTCTTGTAAGTCCTTCAAGAGCAGCTTCCATCATTTTTACAGTTCCGCCTGCATGAAGATTTGTCATATCAACATCAAGTCTTGAAAGAACTGCCATTGACTTTTTAACTGTATTGGGAATATCATGAAGCTTAAGGTCGAGG
>JAZQRT010000133.1:0-7397 GCA_045629725.1 Eubacteriales bacterium
TATATCACCGATGGGCATTTCCGTGCTCTTAAGAAGCCTTGATGCCGCATCGCATCTCTTTTCCCTCAGGTAATTGCCAAAGCTCTTTGAGGTGAGCTTTTTCACAAGCTCCCCCGTATATGCCGAGGAGTATCCAAGCTCACCTGCAAGTCCCGAAAGGGCTGCGCTTTGGATATTTTCATCAATATAAGCATCTATCTTCGCCTTTATAAGCGCCTCGCGGCTCTCGGTTTTGTCCGTCTTTTTCTTGTATACCGCTCTTGCCCTTTCCACTTCCTCGCAGTATGGAATCGAGGGCGCCGCTCCGTTTCTCGATACCGCTATTGCAGAAGCAAGAGAGGCTTTTTCTATGCTCTTATAGGACTCCTCGCCCGAAACAAGACATGCAACGAAATATCCCATGAAGGTATCCCCTGCCGCCGTTGTATCCACTGCCTCCACCTCGTAGGCGGGATGGTGGTATATATCCTTTCCGTCATAGTACATACAGCCCTTATCTCCGAGAGTAAGCACCACCTTGAGGCTTGGATATTTATTCTTCAAAACGGAAATTATCTTTTCGGGAACCTTCTGCCCCGATATATGCTCTCCCTCGATCTCGTTGAGAACAACGTAGGAGATCATATTATAATCAAGACCCGCGATCTTTTCGTCAATGGGAGATGGATTGAGAACGATGGTCATTCCCTTTTTATAGGCGGAATTTATTATATAGTCCATATTGTTTATTTCGTTCTGCAATACGATCACGTCGCCCTTTTCAAATTCCCCGATTACAAAGTCAACAAAATCCTCGGTGATCATGGCGTTTGACCCTGCATAAAGGAAAATGGAATTTTCTCCCTTTTCACTTACCTGAATGATGGCGTGTCCGTTCTTTTCCTCCACGCGCTTTATGTAACGCAGGTCAACTCCGCTTTCGCTCATGGTGTCAAGAAGAAGCTCTCCCTCCGCTCCGATACACCCTGCATGATATACCGAAGCCCCCGCCCTTGCAGTGGCGATGGACTGATTAAGCCCCTTTCCTCCGGGAAAAACACTCATAGAGCGGCTCAGCTCTGTTTCTCCGACTGCCACGATATGGTCAAGCTTATAAACGTAGTCTATGTTACACGAACCGAAATTCAGTATCTTCATTCTATCACCTCGTCTTTATTATATCAATATCCTACCATATTTAAAAGCACTTCTTCAAGTACAAAACAGACCAAAACAAGGTTTTTTGTTCTTTTGCACAAAAAATCCTTGCCCTGCCCGCCATTGTTTATTGTTTATTCTTTATTCTTCGGCGAAACGTGGGGGGAATTTGTGCGTATCGTTTGTTTTCGGACGAAGGGTGGCGCCCCTACAAGGGAAAATATTAATTTGGCGAAACGTGGGGGATTTAGTGCGTATCGTCCGTTTAAATATATGTTAATTCGGCAAATCACAGGGGAATTTTGCGATGTTCCCACCGTATTTGGTACGGGCATGCACGGACACCCCCCAACGTCTGTAGGGGCGCCACCCTTCGTCCGTCAAAACGTAAACAATTCGGCGAAACGCAGACTTACAAAGCAGAGAAAGACGTACATTTGCAAAGCCAAAAAATAGACAATAAAACGAGGTGCCGATTGGTCAAGATGCTATAAGTTGCCGTTGAAACAAAGAACGCAAATTGACATAAAATGATAAAATTGACGAATGATATTTTTTCAAAAACTATACATTGTTAAAAATATACAAAAAGAAGTTGTAAAATTCTAAGTTGAAACCAAAAAAAGTTCTTGAAAGTGTGAAGGAATTATTATATAATAATTTCATGAGTTTGAAAATTTGCCTAAAAATAGGTTATATAGATTTTCGGAAAAGAGGTTTTAAATTATGGCAATCACAACAGAACAGATCAGAAACATAGCCCTTCTCGGACATGGCGGAACAGGAAAAACTGCGCTAAACGAAGCAATTCTTTATCTTACCAAGAATATAGACAGAATCGGAACAACACCCGCAGGAAACACTGTAAGTGACTTTGATCCCGAGGAGATCAAGCGTGGATTTTCTATCTCCGCATCACTTTCAAACGTAATGTGGAACGATAAGAAGATCAATATCGTTGATACTCCCGGCTTCCTTGGATTTGCGGGAGAGGTTGTATCCGCGCTTCGCGTATGCGGAAATGCCATAATCGTTATTGACGGTAAGGCAGGCGTTGAGGTTGGTACAGAGCTTGCATGGGAGCGCGCAACAGACGCAGGTGTTCCCAAGGCATTCTTCATCAACAAGTATGACGATCCCGAAGCACATTTCCACAGAATCATGAGAGAGCTTCGCGACACCTTCGGTGCGGCAGTATGTCCCGTAACAGTTCCCGCAAACAACGAAAAGGGTGTAATCGTTGACGTTGTAAACCAGAAGAAGTACACATATGATGCAAAGGGCGTTGCTACCATTACGGATGCAAGTGCAGAGGACGTTGAAAACTACCGTCCCGAGCTTCTTGAGGCTGTTGCGGCTGTTGACGAGGAGCTTATGGAAAAGTTCTTTGCTGAGGAGCCCATCACAACAGAGGAAATTCTCAAGGCGCTCCGTCAGGGACTTCTTGACGGCTCCATCGCTCCCGTATTCTGCGGATCCGCTGCAAAGCTTTGGGGTGTTGACGTAATGCTTAATATCGTTGCAGATTCCTTCCCCTCCCCCGTATCAAAGATCTACGAGCGTCAGCTTGTTGAGGGTGAGCCTCAGAAGGTTAAGATCGCAGAGGAAGGCGAAACAGCAGTTCTCGTATTCAAGACAAGCATCGACCAGTTCGGTAAGACAACATACTTCAAGGTTATGAACGGTAAGCTCACAAGCGGACAGACACTTGTTAACGCTCAGACAGCATCCGTTGAAAAATTTGCTCACATCTATACAATGGTTGGTAAGAAGCAGACAGAGGTTGAGGAGCTCTGCTGCGGAGATATCGGTGTTGTAACAAAGCTTGCAAACACCAATACCTGCGATACACTTTCCAAGTACGGAACAATGCAGTTCCAGCCCCCCGTATATCCCGCTCCCTTCTACTCAATGGCAGTTGTATCTCCCGGAAAGGGCGATGAGGATAAGATCGCTCAGGGTATTTACAAGATGCTTGACGAGGATAAGACACTCCGTCTTGTAAACGATGCGGAAACAAAGCAGCTCGTTCTTTCAGGTCTGGGCGATATCCAGCTTGATGTTGTAATCAGCAAGCTCAAGGCTCGTACAGGCGTTACAGCCCTCCTCGTTGTACCTAAGATCGCTTACAGAGAAACAATTAAGAAGAAGGTATCCGTTGAAGGTAAGCATAAGAAGCAGTCCGGCGGACACGGTCAGTACGGTCACGTTAAGATCACATTCTCACCCGGAACAGAAGAGGGACTTACATTCACAACAAGCGTTGTCGGCGGTTCAGTTCCCAAGGGATATTTCCCCGCAGTTGAAAAGGGACTTCTCGAAGCAATGCAGAAGGGTGTTCTTGCAGGCTATCCCGTTGTAGGACTTGCAGCAGACCTCTTTGACGGTTCATACCATGACGTTGACTCCAACGAGCTTTCCTTTAAGGTAGCGGCAAGCCTTGCATACAAGGCAGGACTTCCTCAGGCAGGTCCCGTTCTCCTTGAGCCTATCGGAACACTTAAGGTTACAGTTCCCGAAGCTCTTGTTGGTGACGTAATGGGTGATATCAACGGTAAGCGCCGCGGATCCGTTCTCTCCATGGACTTCTCCGCAACAAGAAAGGGATACACAACCATCGAGGCTGAGGTTCCCAAGGCAGAAATGTCCGACTATACAATCGGTCTGCGCGCACTTTCACAGGGTAAGGGAAGCTACACATACGAGTTCACAAGATATGAAGAGGTTCCCATGCAGATCGCTCAGAAGATCATCGCTGAGGCTAAGGCAAACGCTAAGGACGAGGACTGATAATATCCAAATAATAAAATAGCATCAAATATAAATTCGGCAGGGGATCGTTTCCTCTGCCGAATTTTATTTAATAGGAATTTCCCATTCGTTTTGCGGAATTGTTTGCATTTTGACGGACGAAGGGTGGCGCCCCTTCGTGTTTCGACTTCGTCTGCCCTGTCAAGTGAGCGGAGCGAAGCGGAATCGAGCTTTTCGTCCGAGATCCCAAATGTTGCTTCTCAACATTTGATCCTCGCTATGCTCGGATTTCGACTTCGTCTGCCCGTGTCAAGTGAGCGGAGCGAAGCGAAGTCGAACTGCATAGCAGTGCCGAGCAAAGCGAAGGCAGAATCTCGGGCAGACTACGCTCAGGATGACATATCGAGGCTTTTGTATACAAATCTCCCGCGTTTCAACTCCTTCCCGTTTTTCTTTTGGTGATTTGTTACATTGACAAGGAAAGCAAAAAGGAGTATACTTAAACTGTGGCTTTGATATGCCGAAAATGGCAAGTTTAAGATCAAAGCCGAAATTACCATGAAGAAACAATGATCTTTCAGAGTAGTTTAAACGAGGTGAAATAAAATGGAACATAGAAATTGGCAGGGATTTAATGAGGGTGCTTGGATGGACGAAATAAACGTCCGTGATTTCATTCAGAAAAATTACAAAGCCTACGAGGGCGATGAAGGCTTCCTTGAAGGTCCCACAAAGCGTACAAGCGATCTTATGAAGAAGGTAAGATCTCTCTTTACACTTGAAAGTCAGTACGGAGGAGTGCTTGATATTGACACGGCGACGGTATCGTCCCTCAAGAATTATTCTCCCGGATATATCGACAAGGAAAACGAGCTCATCGTCGGTCTTCAGACTAACCGTCCGCTCAAAAGAGGCGTAAACCCCTTTGGCGGTATGAGAATGGCAAAGAGCGCCTGCGAGGCATACGGATACAAGCTCAGCGAGAAGGTTGAGGAGGAATTCAAATACCGTACCACACACAACGACGGTGTATTCCGCGCATATACCGATGAAATGCGTCTTGCTCGCCGCAGCCACGTTATCACAGGTCTTCCCGATGCTTACGGCAGAGGAAGAATCATCGGAGATTACAGACGAGTTGCCCTTTACGGTGTTGACCGTCTTATCGCAGAAAAGAAGAAGGATAAGGCAGCTTTAACGGGCGGAGTGTTCGACACCGAAACCATTCGTCTTGACGAGGAGCTTTTCCAGCAGATCACCTTCCTTGGTTATATGAAGGATATGGCGGCAATGTACGGCTATGACATCAGCGAGCCTGCATCAAACGCGCGCGAGGCGATCCAGTGGACGTATTTTGCTTACCTTGCTTCCATCAAGGAGCAGAACGGCGCGGCAATGTCCCTTGGCAGAGTGAGCACCTTCTTTGATATTTATTTTGAAAGAGATATCCAAAACGGCGTTCTCACAGAGGCGGGCGCACAGGAGCTTATGGACGATTTCGTAATCAAGCTCCGTATGGCGCGTCACCTCAGAACTCCCGAATACAACGAGCTTTTCGGCGGAGATCCCATGTGGATAACGGAAGCCGTGGGCGGTATGGGCGAAAACGGAAAAACTCTTGTAACCAAAACAAGCTTCCGTATGCTCAATACACTTTATACTCTCGGCTCATCACCCGAGCCCAATCTTACGATCCTTTGGTCCAATGCGCTTCCCGAGGGCTTTAAGAAGTTCTGCGCCAAGGTATCCGTTGATACCGACTCCATTCAGTATGAGAATGACGATATCATGCGTCCCATTTACGGTGACGATTATGCCATCGCCTGCTGTGTATCTGCCATGAAGGTCGGTAAGCAAATGCAGTTCTTCGGGGCTCGCTGCAACCTTGCAAAGCCCCTTCTTATTGCGATCAACGGCGGCTACGATACCACAAGCGGAATCCATATCGGACCTCAGATGCCCGTTCTTGAAGGGGATACCTTAAGCTACGACGCTGTTGAGGAGCGCTTCGATATCTACCTTGAGTGGCTTTCAAAGCTTTACGTTAACACAATGAACGTTATCCACTATATGCACGATAAGTACGCCTATGAAAAGACTCAGATGGCGCTTCACGATACCAAGGTCGGACGCTTTATGGCCTTCGGTATTGCGGGACTTTCCGTTGTTGCCGACTCCTTCAGCGCGATCAAGTATGCCGAGGTAAAGACCGTCAAGGACGAAAACGGCTTTGTGGTCGATTTTGAAACTGTGGGAAGCTTCCCCAAGTACGGTAACGATGACGACCGTGTGGACCTTATTGCCAAGGAGCTTGCGCACAAGACCATCACTCAGCTCAGAAAGAATCCTACCTACAGAAAGGCAGAGCATACACTTTCCGTGCTTACCATCACCTCAAACGTTACCTACGGAAAGCACACAGGTGCAACCCCCGACGGAAGAAAGGCATCTCAGGCATTCGCGCCCGGAGCAAACCCCATGCACAACCGCGAGGAAAACGGCGCGCTCGCTTCTCTTAACTCCGTTGCCAAGATCAGCTATGACGATTGCCGCGACGGTATCTCCAACACCTTCTCCATCACTCCCGATGCGCTCGGAAGATCGGATGAGGAAAGAGTTGGTAACCTTGTCAATATACTTGACGGATATTTTGCAAAAAAGGCGCACCACATCAACGTAAACGTGCTTAACCGCGAGGTGCTTATGAAGGCGTATGAGGATCCCGAGGCGTACCCCAACCTCACCATCAGAGTTTCGGGCTATGCCGTAAACTTCCACAAGCTCTCCCGTGAGCAGCAAAAGGAAGTAATTTCCAGAACCTTCCATGAAGCCCTTTGAAAATAAAAATGCTTCCGCTGTGGGAAGGATAAACTCCATTCAGTCAATGGGTACTCTTGACGGTCCCGGCGTCAGGTTCGTTGTTTTCCTGCAGGGGTGTAATCTCAGATGCGGTATCTGTCACAATCCCGATACTTGGTACGCATCACAGGGGGATATATACAGTGCCGAGGAGCTTGCAACAAGGGCAGGACGGTATAAAGAATATTTCGGCGCAAGGGGCGGTGTTACCCTTTCGGGCGGAGAGCCTCTTTTACAGCCCCTGTTTGCAAGGGAATTCTTTGAAAGATGTCACGATCAGGGTATAAATACCTGTCTTGATACCTCGGGAAGTATATTGACACAGGATGTGAAGTCGCTTCTTGCGGTAACGGACCGAGTTCTGCTTGACGTAAAGTACCACACGGACGAGCTTTACCGTAAGCACGTGGGATGCTCCCTCAATGCGCCTCTCGCCTTCCTTGAATATTTGCAGGAAAGGAAAATCCCCACAACGCTTCGTCAGGTCATCGTTCCCACCCTTAACGATAACAATGAAAATATGGACTTCCTCGGAAAGATTATCGGGGGACATTCCTGCATCGATACCGTGGAGCTTCTGCCCTTTAAGAAGATCTGTACGGTGAAATACCAAAACCTCGGAATCCCCTTTCCCTTCGAGAATTTCGACG
>JAZQRT010000134.1:0-2034 GCA_045629725.1 Eubacteriales bacterium
AGAACGACATGGCTACGATCCGACTTAGCACCGGGAGATGCGCCAAGACCCTTACCGGCAGGAGTAGCCTCTTTAAGAGCTTTTGCATCGAACTGGGGATGAAGAAGAGTGTCAAGGTTTCTGGGGTCGATCATTGCAACAGCTTTCTTTTCGTCGATCATGCCTTCGTCAACGAGGTCACAAGCGATCTTAAGAGCAGCCTTAGCAGTTCTCTTACCATTTCTTGTCTGAAGCATATAGAGCTTTTCGTTTTCAACTGTGAACTCCATATCCTGCATATCGTGATAGTGATTTTCAAGAATTTCGCATACGTTACGGAACTGCTCGTATGCCTTGGGGAATTTTTCAGCCATCTGAGCGATGGGCATGGGAGTACGAACACCTGCAACAACGTCTTCACCCTGTGCGTTTGTGAGGAATTCACCCATAAGCTTCTTTTCGCCTGTAGCGGGGTCACGTGTAAATGCAACACCTGTACCGCAATCGTCACCCATGTTACCGAACGCCATCATCTGTACGTTAACTGCTGTACCCCATGAGTAGGGAATATCGTTGTCGCGGCGGTATACGTTTGCTCTGGGGTTGTCCCATGAACGGAATACTGCCTTAACAGCACCCATAAGCTGTTCCTTGGGGTCTGTGGGGAAGTCCTTGCCGATCTTTGCCTTATATTCAGCCTTGAACTGTTCAGCAAGCTCCTTAAGATCCTCTGCTGTAAGCTCAACGTCAAGCTTAACTCCGCGAGCTTCCTTCATCTTATCGATAAGCTCTTCAAAGTATTTCTTTCCAACCTCCATAACAACGTCGGAGTACATCTGAATAAATCTTCTGTAGCAGTCATAAGCCCATCTTGCGTTGCCGGATCTCTTTGCAAGAACTTCAACAACTTCTTCGTTAAGACCGAGGTTGAGGATGGTGTCCATCATACCGGGCATGGATGCTCTTGCACCTGAACGTACGGAAACGAGAAGGGGATTTTCAACGTCGCCGAACTTCTTGCCAACAAGCTGCTCGAACATTTCTACGTTTTCCATGATCTCAGCTTCGATCTCTGCGTTGATCTGCTTGCCGTCTTCATAGTACTGAGTACATGCCTCCGTTGTTATAGTAAATCCCTGAGGAACGGGAAGTCCGAGCTTTGTCATCTCAGCGAGGTTTGCACCCTTACCGCCGAGAAGATTTCTCATATCGCCGTTTCCTTCAGAAAACTTGTACACAAATTTTTTGTTTCCCATTGATTTTATCTCCTTGATAGTATTATCAAAATTATTACCAAAGAATTATATCACAAATTTTTTGTAAAATCAATAGCTTTTTTAATATTATGAAAACAAATTGTTATTTTTTATGTTTTTTATTATTAAAAATGATGATAATCTATTTACTTTTTAATATTTGTATGTTAATATTTAACCGTTAAGGATATTTAGGGAGTGTGATTGATATGAAATGTCCCAACTGCGGTTATACAAAAAGCGAGGTAATAGATTCCCGTCCCACTGATAATTCAAGTATCAGAAGAAGAAGGGAATGCCGTTCCTGTAAAAGAAGATTTACGACCTATGAGGTTATTGAAACCACGCCTCTCATAGTTGTAAAAAAAGACGGAACAAGAGAACTGTTTGACAGAAACAAGATCATAACAGGTCTTATCAAGTCCTGCTATAAGCGTCCTGTAACTCACAGTGATATCAATGCAATTGCAAGTGAAATAGAAAACGAGCTTATCAACTCCATGGTAAGTGAGGTTCCCACCATTGAGATCGGCTGTATGGTCATGGATAAGCTTCGCCGTCTTGATGAGGTATCCTACGTGCGCTTTGCCTCCGTATACCGTGAATTTAAGGACGTTGAAACATTCCTCAAGGAGCTTAATATGCTCAGAGATAAGGACACAGGTACGGAAGAAAACTAAATAAACAGCGGTCGTGGATCGCAGGAAAAAGGCGTACTCCTAACGAGTGCGCCTTTTTGAATTTTTTTGTTCTAAAACAGAGCGATTCTCTGTAAAGAAAATTTTATCCCAAAGATACG
>JAZQRT010000135.1:0-11324 GCA_045629725.1 Eubacteriales bacterium
GCATATATCGGACACAAATGGTGTAACTATTGGTTCCACATTCTCCACCTTAACACGGGAAGCGGAAAAATGTCCAAATCCAAGGGCGAGTTCCTTACGGTATCCCTCCTTGAATCCAAGGGATACGATCCCCTTGCGTACCGTATGTTCTGCCTTGGCTCACATTACCGCAAGAGCCTTGTTTTCACATACGAAAACCTTGACAATGCAGTAATTGCATACAACAAGCTTATCCAGAAGATCGCCGCTGTAAAGGACGAGGGAGAGCTTGATACCGAGGCGTTTGACGCACTTAAGGCTGAATTCAAGTCAGCTCTTGACAACGATATCAACACGTCCCTTGCTATCACCGCTCTTTACAGTGTTCTCAAATCCAAGACAAACGGACACACAAAGCTTGCTCTTATCGCAGATTTTGACAAAGTTCTTGCTCTCAACCTTATTTCTGCAGCTGAAAAGGCAAGAAAAGAGGCAGAAAAGGAACAGGCTGCGGAAAACGCAGAGCCCGAGCTTTCCTCCGATCCCTTTATCCGTTCCATTCAGGAAAAGATCGCCCAGCGTACTGCCGCTAAGAAGGCTAAAAATTATGCCGAGGCTGATGCTATCAGAGCTGAGCTTGAGGCTATGGGCGTTATCCTTACGGACACAGCAAAGGGAACTACGTTTACAGTTAAACAATAAGCAAAATACTATAATCAGAAAGGAGCCTTACAAAGCCCTGCTTTGTAACTTCCTATAAAACTATGAAAATTTTAAGGAACTGTATTGCCGTCCTTATCTTGGGCGGTATGATGATACTTCTATCCTCCTGCCAAGCTCTCAACGAATTTGAACAGCTTGGTTTTATGGGATGGCTTGAGCTTGGTTCGGACACCTCCGCACCAAGTACACTGCCGACAACGGAAGAAGTACCCTCGGCAGTTCCTTCTTCTGTTCCCGAAACAACAAGCGGCTCTCCCGATACCGAGGATATCCTGACCGCTCTCCCGACAGTACCCACATCTCCCACAATGGCAGAGATCTTGGAGGCGCTTGAAAAAAAGGACTTAAAAGGAAGCACTGCTATGATATCCTATACGGGCTCGCCCTCGATGTTTACGGGCATCGAAGCGGGAAATATCATGGAGATATTTAAGGGAATTGAAAAGAAATACAACGCGGACAGCACACTTTTCAACGAAAGAAGCAAGGAAAAGCTGGAAGAACTCCTTGCTTCGGGAGAATACTTTGCCGACCTTATACTTGTACCCCTTAAGGATGCCGTAAAATATTCCGAGGAAGGCTGGCTTCTTCCCATAAACACCGAAAATCTTTCTCTTGAAAACAACGGAGCATATTATGTATCCGCCGCCGAGCCTTATTCTCAGGACGGCGCACCTTATTTCCTTATTCCATCAACGAGCACTCCCTATGAAAGCTCCATCGTCATTTACTGCAACACAGATCTTCTTGCAAGAGGCACGGGTGAAGAAGGCATCGTAAGCTTTACAAAAAACGGCAAATGGGATCTTGAGCTTTTTTGCAAGTATATTCGCCTCGCCGAGGATAAGCTGACAGAGGAATACATCATTTGCGATACCGTCCTCTCCCAAGACACCTTGACTTCCCTGCTTTGCGGTGGTCTTCAAGAGGGTGACACTCTTGAAATGGCAAAATATGCTTTGAATAGCTTCCGTTATTCGGATAAGAGCACCGCGCTACGGGACTTTTTTGAAGGAAACTCTCTTTTCTATATCGGTCATACCTCGGACCTTCGCGAGTTCCGAGAATCGGGAGACTCCTATGCGCTTCTTCCAATTCCCAAAAAGGACAAAACGGAGGAGGACTACACTCTTTATTATGATGACAGCGAGGTATACGTTTTTGCCGTTCCCTCGGCATCCGCAAATTACGAGTCGGCGCTCACCATTATAGACGCTCTTGCAGTATGCGGAAGATTTGAGCTCAGATATAATTTCGTTGAGTCAATGTACACCTATTATATCCGTCAAAGAGATTCCATACCCTACACGGGAGTTTCACGATATGACGGAATAATTCCCGGCTCCGAGGGCTTAAAGGAAGCACCCGACACAGAGGTGCCCGACACAACGGAAGCGCCAAATACAACGGAGGAACCCAATGGGGATATTTGAAAGATTTGCTCCCGTGATTCGGGACTATATATATCAAAATGCTTGGGCTGAGCTCCGTCCCGTACAGATAGGAGCCGCCGAGGTAATATTCGATACAAAAGACAATCTGCTCATATGCTCATCCACCGCTTCAGGAAAAACCGAAGCGGTGTTTTTCCCTATAATCTCAAGATTATTTGACGGAAGCGAGGACGTATCAAGGGGCGGATTTTCCGTTTTATACATCGCTCCCCTCAAGTCCCTTATAAATGACCAGTTCCGACGCATCTCCGAGCTCCTTGACATGAGTGAGATACCCGTCACCCACTGGCACGGAGACGTGGGAAGCTCTCACAAAAAAAAGGCTCTGAAAGATCCAAGAGGAATTTTACAGATCACTCCCGAAAGTCTGGAAAGTATGCTTATAAACAGAAACAGAGATATCACTTCCCTTTTCGGCGACCTTGAATATATCATAATCGACGAGCTTCACTCGATGATGAGCGCAGATAGGGGTCTGCAGGTGCTTTGCCAGATAACACGAATAGAAAGTATACTCGGCCGCCCCATAAGACGTATCGGGCTTTCTGCCACCATTGGAGATACCTCCTATGCGGGCAGGTTTATATCATCTGCGGTAAATCCCAATACGGTTATACTTACCGATGAGGGCATAAAAAAGCGTTGGCGCGTTGCCACGGAGCATTTTTTCATCCATGACAGAAGCTTTGAAAAAAGAAACTCAGAAGAACCTGCAAGGATAACCTTAAATACCCCCTCAAACGTAAGCATTGAGCCCTCAAAGGAAGCAGTTTATGAAAAGGGCGAAAGACCAAAGGCTGACGCGGGATATGAGTATATATATAAATGTATAAAAAATAAAAGCTGTCTTGTTTTTTCCAATTCAAGAGAGGAAACGGAATTTGCCACGGCAACGCTGAGGCAGATCGCAAAGCGTGAGGGAGATCCCGAAAGGATCCTCATACATCACGGTAACCTCTCTGCAGCACTTCGTGAGGAGGCAGAGGACAAGCTTAAAAATGAAGAAGAAAAATATACGGTCTGCGCCACCGTCACATTGGAGCTTGGTATTGATATCGGTCAGCTTGAAAGAGTCGTGCAAACGGATGCCCCCTCATCGGTTGCGGGATTTCTGCAACGGCTCGGACGCTCGGGCAGACGCGATGCTCCTCCCGAGGTGATCACGGTCATAAGAGAGGAGGAGCCAATTCCAAATGCCCCCATCGGACAACTCATTCCATGGTCGCTCCTACGCTCAATAGCCATTATAAAACTATACACGGACGAAGGTTTCATTGAGCCGCCTCTTAAAAAATCCATTCCCCTTTCCCTTGCATTTCAGCAAACACTTTCCCTGCTTTCAGCCCACGGAGAAATGCGTCCCTCCATGCTTGCTTCAAAGATCCTTTCAATGCCCCCCTTCAAGGAAATTCCCCGCGAGGTTTTAAAATCACTTCTTTCCTTTATGATCGAAAAGGATTTTATAGAAAAGACCGAAACAGGTGGACTTATCGTGGGACTTGAGGGAGAAAAGATTACAGCAAGCTTTAAATTCTACGCCGCCTTCAAGGACTCCGAAGACTTTACCGTACGCCACGGCTCGGAGGAGATCGGTACCATCAGCTCCTGCCCCCCTGTGGGAGAGAGATTTGCCCTTGCAGGCAGAGCATGGGAAATTGAGGAAACGGACCTCAGCCGAAGGCTGATTTACGTAAAGCCCATTGAGGGAAAGCTTGAGGTGTCATGGCCCGGAGATCACGGAGAGATACACACAAGAATACTTGAAAAAATGCGAGAGGTACTCACAGGCGATGAGGTATATCCCTACCTCAGAAGCGGCGCCGCCGCAAGACTCGCAGAAGCTCGCTTGCTTGCAAAAACCGCTTGTCTTAAAGATAAGCTTCTCGTACGCCTTGGCGGAGACTCCTATTGCCTGTTCCCGTGGCTTGGAACAAAGGGCATGAGGACGCTCAGGAGAACTCTCGGAAAATACGCAGGAGTCCTTGGCATTTCGGGTATTGAATACACCCCCTATTACCTCACCTTTAAAATGAGGGGAGCGGGAGAGCATAATTTTCTTGAAAAGCTCCGCCGTCTTATACGGAGCGATAACGGAATTGATCCCGAGACCCTTGTCGGAAAATCGGAATCCCCCGCCTTTGACAAATACGACGCCCTCCTCCCTGCAGACCTTTTGCGCCAAGCATTTGCAGAGGACCGCCTCGCTCCCGAGGAGGTTATAAAAAGGGTGTTTGAGTAATGTTTTTTCGGACAAAAGGTGGCAACTCTACAGATTTGATCGTTATTTTGCCAAACCATGGATAAATTTGCGATATTTCTCCATATATACGGGCATGGCACGAACAAAGCCGATCCTTTGCAGGGACCGGCGTCCAGACGGTCTAAAAATGATAACTACGCACGGACAAAACCCTAATACCTGTAGGGGCAAACCATCGGTCGTCCGCAAAAACGCAAACAAATCACCCAACGAAGGTGCTTTCATGCGCATTTATCATCCACCGCAGATTTACCGCCTCGACTTCGCTACATAGAAAAAATTACCCCCGACAGATCTTTAAGGTCCGCCGGGGGTTGTTTATACAAAAATTGAGCTTTAAAACGCAAAAAGCGATCCTCGACCGCAGACACGAGTGCGTTTTATGAATTTTATTTTATTCCATAACTAAGCCACTTCCTACAAGCTGAAAAATGCTTTATTCCGTATATTGTAAATTTGTCCTTTTGCTTTATCCTGTCCATATCCTTTTTTGCAGTAAAGGTCGCGTCTCCTTCAAAGGAAATACGGCCGATATCAAATATTTTTTCAATAAAGCTTTGATCAAATTTTATATTACGAGCATTCGAAACAGAATAGCTTACCTTAAGCCAATAAAATCTTACCTTTGTCATTACAAAAGGCGATTTAATGGGCTTCATTCGAATGTATTCGTCAAAGCAGATTTTTTGGTCTTCCAATACAAGATATTTTGGAGAATGAAAAAACATATCCAATATCATAATGGTTTCAAGTGTTAATACACAAGCGCTGATTACAAAAATACTGTCATTGTTCAGAAAAATAATCCAAAGAACCAACAATAAATTCAAAATTATTAGATTAATATACATATCAGGATTAAAAACGATATTAAAAACCCGATTTAGTTTATATGTAGCACCATTCTTATTCATAACAATAACGTCCTTTTCAACAAGATTCTTGTATTACAGGAAAAAGCACTTGCTCCATATTTGCAAGTGCTTTTTCCTTCATTGGAATTCAGTAAAGATCATTCAGCCTTTGGGGCATCCTCTACTGCAGGTGCTTCTTTCACAACAGACGCATCCTCTACTGCAGGTGCTTCAGCCGCAACGGGCGCTTCCTCTGTCGCAGGTGTTTCCTCTACTGCAGACGCTTCTTCCGCCACAGGTGCTGATTCTGCAACAGGCGCTTTTTCTGTAATGGGAGCCGCTTCTGCAACAGGCGCTTTTTCTGTAACGGGAGCCGCTTCTGCAACAGGCGCTGTATTTTCGGTAGGAACACTGTCAACGCCAGGTGTTACGGGCATCGCTTTATTGGGAATGCCGGGCGTTCCAATGGAGCTGTCTGTCTGTGTATTCAATGTAAAATAGTTGGGCATGTAGTCCTGTGCGGGAACCACCTTTGAATAGGTGGGGAATCCATAATCGGGAGAGCCGGGAATGCTCTTTGCGTGCTCATAGAAATTAATGAAGGTGAGGCTCATATATGGGAAAAGCCAAATGCCGAGAAAACCAAGGGTAAAGGGCATGAGCAGGAACCAAGGATAGAAGGAAAGCTCAAGAACGAACAGGTCAAATTTACGTCCCTTCATTATGATCTTTGAGCGTCTGATCGCCTCAAGCGCACCGATATCGGGGTTTTCTGCAAGTATAAACATCGCCTGTGAATATGAATATACCTTGATAATTCCGGGGATAACAAAAAGCATCGACCACAGATATACGAAAACAGATGAGAAAAAGATAACCTTGAATGCGCCCCAGCTGCGCTTGAAGCCGCGGAAGATCTCTCTTGATCTCGGCTTTTCTCCGGGGTTTGCAACGATACGCTGAAGCATCATTATATATCCGATGCTATATGCAGGTACCGCGAAAACAAACAAGAATATAAACTCCAAGGCAAGAAGAACAATGGAAATTATAGTGCCTATTTCCTCATCTATATAAACAAGCGCCGCACCGATTGTAGCAACGACGATCATCGAAGCGAGGATGACCAGTGAAAACAAAAACGCCGCAAGGAACAAGGTTCCAACCTTACCCTCAAGCTGTCTTTTTGCAAGATACTTAAAATGTGCTCTTGTCATAAAAATTACTCCTGAATTTATTTTGGTTTTTTAAAGAGCGCCCCGCGGGACGCTCTATTGGGTTAAAATTTATTTCCGATTATTTCTTCTTTTTGAATACAAAGAACGCTGCTCCGCCGAGCACAAGAACACCGCCGGCAATCGCCGCAATAACGATGGCTGTATTATCCTTTGCAGGAAGGGGAACTACTGTATCCGCAGGTGTTGTGGTTACAGGAGCTGTTGTGTCCTCGGGTGTGGGCTCGGGTGTCGGTGTGGGAGTAGGTGTAGGCTCGGGAGTAGGCTCGGAAATCTCTCTATGCTGAGCAAAGAGCCAATCCGTAAGCTCGGCGTCCTTATACGCTCTCGTCCACGCATCGTGATCCGTGGAGTCGTACTCAATATAAGTAAAATTACCGTAATCCTTAAGAAGCTCGTTTGCCTTGATGGTTCCTGCACTGCTTACAACAGTATCACCCTTACAATGATATGTACGAATGGGCATGTCCTTAAGACCTTCCATATATGAAACGTCGATACCGCCGCAAACGGGAACTGCCGCCGCGAACTTATCGGGATTTCTGGAGATTATATCCCATGTGCCGTATCCGCCCATGGAGATACCTGTAACGTAAAGAGAGGACTCGTCAACGGAATATTCCTTGATAACCTTATCAAGAAGCTCCTCAGCCGCTACCATATAAGGGCTGATGGTAAACTTTGTGTGGTCATAGAAGCCGGGGCCCCAATCGGAGTTTACCCATTTACCGCCGTTGCCTGTGCTACCGCACTGGGGTGCAAGAATGATGCAGGGATGCTTTTCCTGTTCCTCAGCAGTAAGAAGTCTCTGCAATACAGATCCGCCTCTGAAAATGTGAGTGTTATCGGATCCCGCTTCTCCCGCGCCGTGGAAGAAAAGAACGAGGGGGTAGCTCTTGTTGGGATCATAATCTTTAGGAACAAAAAGCTTGTAGGGGAGCTTTGTTCCCTTAGATGAGGTATACGTATCAGTTACACTGTTCTTTGATGCGTTGAAAAACATCTTTACAAGATCATAGTTGAGAGTCTTTGCATTTTCAGCAGATGATCCGATAGATGCAGCAGGCATCAGCATTGCGGAAAGCAAAAGAGCAGTCAACACACGAAAGATAATTTTTTTCATAACAATACCGCCTTTATTTGTTAATTATACTGTCATTATACCATTATACAAATTGTTTGTCAAGGTATTTTACAACAAACGCCCTGCCAAATAGCAGGGCGTTTCATATTCAGTTTGCTGTATCGACCGTAATGGTGTTTCTAACGTAGGAAAGAGCAAACTCTGTAAGAACGTAGTTGTCAACAAAGCTCTCGCCGTATTCCTGTGTATATTCCTCGATAGTCTTGGTATAGCCAATAGATGTAAGATATGTCTGAAGAAGCTCTGTTCTTTCAGCTTCTGTAGGAGTAAGATTCAAGGTGTAGCACATGTAAAGCTGCTCAAGGTATCCCTTTGCGCTTTCATTTGCTTCCTTTGCAAGATCCTCTGCGCTGAGTCCGTAGTACATCTTTGCAAAATCCTCAATAGACATTCCGTACATGGAAGCATACATTCCGTACATGTTCTCAAGATAGATATCCTCATAAAGCGCGATCATTTCATCATCATGCTTCTTGACCTCACCGCTGTTGATAGCAAGCTCGATCTTAAGATAATCTCTGAGTGAATCCTCAACGTACTTGGTATAGTCCGCAACTGTCTTGTACTGACTGTTGGTCGCCTTTGTTACAAGCTCGTCGGTAAGATCTGCAGGTTTGCGCTCCATTACGTCATGAACAGTAACAACAAAGGTAACTTCCTTTCCGTTAAGCTTTTCCGCTGCCGCAGCATCCTTCTCGGGGTCTACGTAGCTTTCGGGGAACTTAAGATTGAGAGTTACGGTATCTCCCTTCTTTGCGCCGATAAGTCCTGATTCAAATCCCTCAATAAAGGTGCCTGAGCCGATCTCGATATCGCTTGTGCCTGTTCCGCCGTCAAAAGGAGCAGTTTCTCCCTTGAGAGTTCCGATATAAGTTGCGCGAACTGTATCTCCTTCCTTAGCCTCGCGGTCTGCAGCCTTAAGCTCTGAGAAATATTCGCACATATAGTTAAGTTCATCCTGAACCGCCTTGTCGATCTCGCTCTTTTTAAGAACGAGCTTTGTGATGTCAGCGGGTGTGTAGAAATCTGATGCGTCAACAACTCTGATGGTGCATTCTGCAACCTCTCCCTTTGCGGAGGTAGCAGTGATCTTAACCTCACCCTTGGCAACAGCAGTTACAATACCGCCGTCCTTTACTGTAGCGGCTGCCTCGTTTGAGCTCTTCCATGTAGTTCCTTCGGAAACGGTGGGAGTAAGCTGAAGCTTTTCGCGGGTGAACATTACGTAGGTGGTTCTGTCAAGCCCAAACGCAACGGGTGTGGGAGTTGCGGTGGTTCCTGTAGAGGTTGAGGGCGTTCCTGTGGATGTTACGCCGCTGTTGTCACAAGCGCAGAGAGCAAAGATCATTGAAAGCGCAAGGACAAGCATTATTATTCTTCTTTTCATTTTATCAAACCTTTCATTTTGCATAAAGGAAATATATCCTGCGAAGCAAGCTCCGCAGGATATTTTAATTTCTTTTATAGTCAATTATTCTTCGTCAGTTGTAGTTGCGGGTGCGGGTGTAGCTGTTGCTGTGGGTGTTGCAGAGGGAGTGGGTGTAGGTGTTACCACGTCGTCTGTAACTGTGCATCCCTCTCCGATAAACTCGGATACAAGTGCATTGATAACAAGGTCATTGATAGCAACCTCGTCAACCTGCTCGTAGATCTGATCTACTGTAAGACCGGATGTCTCTGCGTACTCATAAACGACACGGTCCTTGTTAGCTTCGATTCTGCTGTCGATCTCAGCCTTGTTTGAATTGTAAACATAGTAAAGAAGGAATGAGTTCTTTACAGAGGAAGCAGCCTCGTTCTTCATAGCTGCTGCAAACTCCTCAACAGACTTATACATTGTTCCGCCAACGTAGTACATATAGTAGCTTGTAACGAAGCTTTCAAGTGTAAGTCCGTTTGCGTTAGCATAGCTTCTGTACTGTTCTACAAGATTGTCGTATTCTCTTTCAATAAGCTCGAAGGGGAAGTTTGTAACCTTCACTGCGTTCTTATATGCCGCAAAAGCAAGGTTAGCATAGATCTGCTTGCGAGCAGCTTCCTCGTACTCAGCAACTGTTTCGTACTTGTAGAATGCGTCCTCGTTGTCCTTGAACGCTCTCTTTATAAGCTCGTCATTGTACTCGGGATATGTGATACCCTTTGTGATCTCAACTGTGAAGGTAACTTCCTTTCCGTTGAGCTTTTCTGCGCCTTCCTTGTCCTTGGATGAATCAATATAATCCTTGGGGAAAGTAAGCTCAAGTGTTACCTTATCGCCAACCTTCTTACCAACAAGACCGTCCTCGAATCCGTCGATATAGCTGTCCGAGCCGAGCTTAAGGGACTGATTGGAGGCTGTACCGCCCTCGAAAGGCTCTGTTTCGCCCTTGAGGATACCTTCATAAGAGATGGTAAGTGTGTCGCCATCCTTGATAACATCGCCTGTTTTAAGGTCTTCCTGGTAAGCCTTCTGAAGAGCTTCAACCTGTGCCTTAAAATCGTCTTCCCAAGCCTCGTCGATCTTTGACTGCTTGATTGCTATTCCCTTGTAAGAATCTGCAAACTCAAGGCAAGCCGCGATCTCCTCCAAGGTAAGATCAGAATAGGGGTTTGTGTAAGGCTCTGTCTTATCGCAAGAAGCAAGCATAGCAACTGCCATAACAAGAACCAAACCAAAAGCAAGAATTCTTTTCATTATTTTTTCTCCTTGTTAATCATTTATTATAATATAACAGGAGATATTATATCACATTTTTCTCCTTGTGTAAAGAGATATTTGTAAAATCTTTTTGATTTTTCGATATATTTTTTATTATTTTACACTTTGCGGTATTTAAATTGCGTCTTTATCAACACTTCCCCTCCTGTGTATGGGAGGTGCATAAACACTGAAAAGCTTCAGCTCTCTGCCCGACGTATTCTTTACCCTGTGTGTTTTCCCTGCAGGAATAAAAACGGCATACCCCGAGCGAACCGTCATCATTTCACCCTCGATGATGACCTCTCCTTCGCCCCTTACGATATATAGCATCTGATCGCTTCCTTCATGATTCTCCACAGGTATCTCACCCCCTGCTGAAATGCTCATAAGAGTGGTCTGAAGATGCGCACCCGTCCAAAGAACGGTTCTGAAATTCTCATTTTCCACAGTTGCTGTATCTATATTCAAGGCGTAGGGCATGGGGCCCCTATCCATGGGCAGTGGTGATGCGCTTTGAAAATCCCGTCTGAAATCCACAAAATTTTTGGCACGCTGTGCCTTTTCACTGTATCTTATCATTTATGTTAACCTCGTTACTTATACTGTTTATACGGCTTCCGCCTTTTCTATCATATGCAGTAACGGGGGATTTTGATATTATACCGATCGTGATCTAAAGAGCAAAAAAGCATCCAAAGGCTCCCTCCGGGAGGGAGCTGTCGCCGTAGGCGACTGAGGGAGAGTGCGTTACAATAAAGTTAATCTAAGCTCAAAGTAACGCAGGCTCCTTCCGTCACGGCTGCGCCGTGCCACCGTCTCGCTGCGGCTCGGTCCCGCTCGGGCCCTGACACCGCACCGTGGTGTCATTCACTCCCCTCGCGCCGCTTCGCTACCTCTCGGAGGGAGGCTTTCCGTTAGCCCGATATAACACAAAATCGGCAGAGAAAACAATATCTCTGCCGAAATTTATGGGTGTATCTCGTAGGGGAGGGGTC
>JAZQRT010000136.1:0-12367 GCA_045629725.1 Eubacteriales bacterium
CCCTGTGATTTGCCGAATTAACATATATTTAAACAAACGATACGCACAAATTCCCCCGCGTTTCGCCGAATGTTCGGGTTTGAAAGCCTCCACCTTTGGGGGAGGTGGCAGCCGTAAGGCTGACGGAGAGGGCTCTTGTACACAATTCCCCCTCGGTTAGCCGAAAATGACCGCCATTTTAAATTTGAAAAGAAAATAGGGCACGCCTGATAGATAATATCAAACCTGCCCGTATTTTCTCTTACTGTTATTGCCTTATTTCTTTGCAGCATTAAGACGCTTTCTGAACTTATCAACGCGTCCGCCGGCATCAACGAATTTCTGCTTTCCTGTAAAGAAAGGATGGCACTTTGAGCAAATTTCAACGCTCATGTCGCCCTTTGTGGAGCGAGTAACAACCTCAGCGCCGCAAGCGCATCTGATTGTCGCTGTTTCATACTTAGGATGGATTCCGGATTTCATTTATATGCACCTCTTTCGATCATTTTAGAAAAGATTATATCTTTTCCTTGAGTTTAGCATACTTTCCTACTCTTTCGCGGAGATAGTAAAGCTTTGCTCTTCTTACCTTAGCGCTTCTTACAACTTCAACCTTTGCAACGTTGGGGGAGTGAAGGGGGAATGTCTTTTCTGTTCCAACACCGTAAGAAACACGTCTTACTGTGAATGTTTCAGAAATTCCGCCGCCGCGGCGAGCAATTACGGTACCTTCGAAAATCTGTATTCTTTCCTTGGCACCCTCCTTGATCTTGTTGTGAACCTTAACGGTGTCACCGATGCTGAAAACCGGTACTTCGGTCTTAAGCTGCTCATTTGTAAAAGCCTTAATCAAATCCATTTTTAGGCCCTCCTTATTCAACCGGATATTCGTGCAGAGCATTGCAGAGGACTATCCTTTATTTTTCTGTTTGGCGCAAATTACGCCATATACTGTTGCAGTATACCACATTTCTTTCCGAATTGCAAGAGCTTTTTGAAAAAACTATCATATTTTTTCATTTTTGTCGGTATTATTTAAAGAGGTGCTTGTTATGAATTATAAATTAGGGCAAAAATACCCCAAATTTCACAAATTCTACGGAAAATTTTTAATTTGGGTATTTTTTATCTTTCATTTTTTTATTTTATTTTATTTGATCCTGCTGCTTTGCAGTGTTGGAGCAGACGGTGTGACACAGGGGCTTTTAAGCCTTTTTTGAAAATGCCGCACCGTCCGCCTTTATTTTTTCATCACTTACCGAGGAGTGCCTCGATCTCAAGACGCTGGGATGCGCTCATGGAATTTTTAAACTTGGAATACAGCGTCTCGGCATCGCTTCTCAGTCCTATGCTCATATAGGTCTTCACAAGCTTCTTGGTCATTGTATATACCTCGGAATTCATCACGTGCTTTGAGTTACTCTCGGCTGCAAGGCTTCCTGTGGTGATACCGTTATCGCCCTTTGAATATGAATTCCCCTTGTCGCTTTTGTGCTCCACACCGGGGGACTCATTATCCTCTTCCTTGGGTTCTTCCTTTTCCTCGGGAACGTCCTCCGTCTTCGGGTTTTCCTTTTCGGCGGAGTCCTCTTTTTCCGTTTTGCTGCTTGATGCGGTTTCTTTTTTCTCATTTGATTTTTCAAAATCAAGATACGCCCTGAACTTTTTCTCCTTTTCAGCCATATCCGCATCGTACATTTCCCTTGCAAGCTCATAAAGCTCCGGAATATGCTCATTCAGCTTACTAAGCTCCAAGCTCGCTCCCTGACCTGCCGCCGAGATGGCGTGAGAGCTTACGGACCCAAGCCCCGACAGCTGTGAATATTTGCCAAGCAGGTCCTCTGCTGTCTTTTTTGCGTTTGCCGAATAAGTACGCTTTAGGGCTTCGTATACAGGATCGTCCTCAAGATCGTACTTAAAGGCATCACTGTTTATATAATCCTCAAGGTAGTCCTTTTTTGTTTTTGCCATTTATCCTCCTATCAAATGTAAATACAGTATAAATTTTATAATTCTCCGCTGACGGCAGGTATATAGTATATCTGCATACCGTAAACGGTGTAATCTCCGCTTCCGCCAAGCCTTATACGGCATGAGGAAAAGCGTTTTCTCGGCACTCGGAAGGAATACTTTTTCTCCCTTCCCTCGCCTTTTATAAGAAAGCATCTCAGGAATTCTCCCCCGTCAAAGGACACGTCACCGTAAAGCTCCGCGCCTTCGCTTACAAGGGCTGAAAATCTGAGTCTTGTCATTCTTGAAACAGTGCCCGTATCGACCACTCCCGTGACTCCGAAGGATTCCACGGGCGGGGGCGGATATTCAAGAAGCTCCTCTGCCACCGTTGACGCCAGCTTATCCGAAAGAGTGAATACCCCACCCTCCATATCAAGAGCGAGAGTGTTGCTCTTTTTAAAGAGGGAGCCGTAGGGACCCGTCACTATTTTCTTCACCCTCAAGGCATCGTCATATTTATACCAGCAGCTTTTTTCGGTATCATACGCATAAAGCTGCACCTGGTAATAATCCCTCATAAGATCTCCGATGCTCTGCTTTACTCCGTAAAATTCCGAAAAGCTTATATAATACTTTTTTCCATCCGCGCCGCCGACGGCATAACCGATCTTCAGGCTTCCAAGCTTATCGGATATTTTAACGGGGTATGCGGAGGTATAAAGGTATATTCCGTCGGTTCCCGCATAGTATACTCCGCCGTCAAGGACCGCAACAGAGCCGCCGCATGCCTCTGATACACCGGGAGCCTCTTTTACGTCAACGTAGAAATTATCGGGGGACGTGCCGAATACCCTGTATATGGAATTCTCCTTGAAAAACATGGGAGTTTCGCCGTATGCAGCCCCCGCTGTGAAATTTCCTCCCGAATATACCTCCTTGAAATAGGAATCCGTGGAAATCCCTCTGTACTTGTAAAAATTGAAGGGGTCCCCAAGAGCAGAGGCAAAGATCACGTCACCCTCAATTCCCCAAATACGGTTGTTGCACTCAAAGGTGTGTTTAAGGCTCGGTATCTTTCTTTCAAGAACAAGGGAGCGCACACTTGAACCCTCCGTAAGATCCGCGTTTTCAAAGGTGATATATCCATCTCCGAGTGCGGATACAACGTAAAAGCCGTATACGTTTCCTCCCTCCGATATCTCAAGGCAGTCACCGCACTTGAAATATCTTCCGAAGTCCACTCCCACCGATCTTACGGTATTGAGACCGACGCCCTCGGCACCTCCGATTTCCTTGGCAAAAACGCCGTCACCGCGCCAAACGGAACCAAGGGTTCCCACCTCGCCGCTTTCAAGGTGATAGAATATCCCGTCGGGCATTATAACAAGATACTTACCGAGGACGGAAAATTCTCTTTGTCCGGAGTCAAGCCCCTCCCTCAGCTTCTTTGAACCTGCATAAAGCTCCCCCGCAAGAGTAATTTTGAAGATCGTTCCGTCATATACGAACAGGTCTTCAACGCTATTTGCAACCCTCACCATCTCACTTATCGGGCTAAGGGCGGGAAAATTTTTTGAGGAAAGATTTTTCATTTCGGAAAATTCCCCCACCTCACACGATGGAGTCCTGTTACAGCCTCCGAACGCGCCGATTGAAAGGACCTTTTCATTTCTCACGGAGCGAAATTCAGGAAATATCATACAAGCCCCTCCCCCGTACACAGGTACGTTTCAATAACCCTTGAAAGCCCCTCGCTCTGTTCATAAACCATCACGATATCGCCGATCGAAAGGTTCTGCGTCAAAATATTCTCTCCGCTTTTTATAAAATGCAAGCGCGGCGCCTCGGATATCTTCCTTCTGAGCTCGGGGGACATGTTCTCAAGGTCTATGCTGTTGATGGTAACTCTTAGCTGCGCCACAAGCTCGGACAATGCAGCAACACAGGCTCCAAGCTCTCCGCGCCCTGTTCGAGGCAATCTTACACTTGTGAAAAAATTTTTCATTTATATATTTCTTGCCACCGATTCCTTTGCAAATTCACGCGCCTTATTCTCCATCAGATCCCCTGTCATCTGGTCCTGAATGAGCATACGGTCAATTACCTCGGCAAACTTGCGCTTCACCTTTACCCATGACCCGCGCTTGATCACACAGTTTTCACCGTTGACCGCAACGTAAAGATCGTCCTTGTATCTTGAATTATCCTTGAAAAGACGTATGGTCACCATCTCGTTCATATACGCCTTTTCCTTTTCGCTCTCTCTTTCCTGCGCTGTGCTCTTTCCCGTTGGCGCGATGGTGATCACCTTCGTTCCCTTGTTCTCGATCACGATGGATCCTGCAGGGCTTTCGGGCACCTCGGAAAACCTTACTCCATATTCCTCCTCAAGCGCCGCTATCTTCTTTTTAAGTTCGTTTATGTTTTTCATTTTTACTCCTTCTTTGTTTGGTTTATTCTATTTTGGGCGGTGAGCCCCGTAAAATTTTAATAATTCATGTGTGGATTTACCTCGGAATTCGCCAAATTCATCCCACACGCGGTAGCGGTAGGGGAGGGGCTTGCTCCTCCCGAAAACAACCACCGTGCATCAAATTTTATTTGTATCCTTACGCCGCAGATGAATCGAAGCTTGACGCGGTTTCGATTCTCACCATAAAGGATTCAACGAGTCTTACCGCAGACTTTGTTGCCTTCCAACCCACGGTGGCTCTCTGATTAAGAGGATCGTTTGTTCCGCCCGAGCCGAGCTGCTTAACGATGTGCTCAAGACCGCCGCCCTTTATCTCTGTTGTACCGTAGGCATTTGCGCCGATAATGAAGGTTGCGTAAACGTCGCGTCCCTCTCTGCCCGCTTCACCGGGATATATGATATCCCCGACTTCAAACTCGGGCGGATCGATCATCTCAACGTAGATCTGATTGCCCGCGGAATTGATACCGCTGACAACTGCGCTGGTATAGAAATTTCCGGACTTGCTGTAAATCTGAAGCTTTGCGCCCTCAAGTCTTGCATAATCCTCGTCGGTGATATCCTCCTTTACCGCAAATGCGAACTCGGATGCCGCGCCGCAGGTCACATCACCGCCCGATGCCTCTGTAAGGAACTCCGAAACTGTGAGATTTCTTGAGGAGGCGGCAAGGTCGGGAGCCGTGAATACCTTAGCCTCTGTGGTTTCGATAAATCTTACCCCGTGAAGCTTACCGATCTCACCCTCGTACATATCCTTGGGGTCGCAGTAGCTCTTCACGTCCATCCACGCCTCGTCGGAGGTAAGATCGTAGGCAACGTCGGGATGGATTATGGCGATATATGAGCCGTCGATCTTCTCAGCATTCTGACGCTTGAGGAATCTGACCGCCTTCTTGATACACTCCACGCTCATGTAGTGGTTTCCGCTCTCGGCGCCGCCCTTGAGCATTGATCTTGAGGAAACGCTTCCGTCACCGTACTGAACGTTTGTGCCGCCTGCGATGACCTCTCGTGTGATGGTATCAAGAGTTCTTCCCGCCTGTGCTCCGAGAAGCTTCGTTGCCATGAGAAGATTATTGTCAATGGCAGTGAGCATGAGAAGGTCGGAAAGCTCAACGTATCCGCCGTACTGCTTGACCGTGTCGCTGACAGTTGATACCTTGAGGCTCTGTCCCTCGGGAGTTACACCCTCCGTGATAGCGCTCTTAAGCGTAGGAAGGGGATCGTATTTACGGAACTCAATGGTCTTGCCCCCGTTTTTCGGAATACTCTGCTTCTGTGCAAACTGATCGTGCACGAGTCCGGGTTCAGCGTTATCAATAAGATAATCGCTGTAATAAGTCTTCATTTCTTCGGAAAGGGACTGTGTTGTGTTTGTGGTTGTTGTATTTCCGAATCTTGTCAAATCAAAATTTTTAGTGTTTTTCATTTTTTCTCCTTTTTAGTTTTTTATTTGGGAATCTTCTCTGTTTTGAAATAAAATAAAGTCAAACAGACCTTCAATGGCTCAAAGGACTATTTTTTCGCCGTTTTCCACTCTTTTTGCGATGTCCGCTCTCTCTTTTCTTGAAAATGATCTGGCGCCAAGCCCGATATTTACACCGCCCGAGGAAAGGAGCCCGTTTTCCGAAGGACGCATTCCTCTTGCTCTGATATCGTCATAAACAGCACAAAGAGCTTTTTCAAGCTCGTATTTTACAAGCCCTTCGTAATTCAGCGCCTTATGCGCCGTATCGAGATTTATTCCGCATCTGAGCATGGCCAAAAATCTTTTGTCCTTTACAGCCTCGCGGATATTGAAATCGGGATATTTTTCAGAAATTATCTGAGCCTCATCCATCCATTCCTTAAGCTTTGAGGCGATATACTGCCCCGAGGGGTGCTCCCCTATCGTATCTTCCCTCTGCGCGCCGAGTCCCTCTTTGTCGCTGGCCTTGAACGTACCCTCGGCTTTCGATAGGTTTACAGCAATTTTATTCGTTTTTTGTTCGTTTCCCGAACCGACGGCTATATTGTTTACATCATTGTTTTTTACGGCAACCCCGTCAAAGCTTCCGTCATTCTCGGAAAATCTCCTTAAAAATCCTGTTTTCTTTTCATTAAATTCCTTGTTGATCGTTTTATCCATATTTCCTTTCTCCGCAAAATATATTCTTGGTGTAATCATGCACACCTTTTGTTCGTTTGTCGAACATATGATAACATAAAAAAACACGGCAGTAAATGACAAAACCCCGTGTTTTTAAAATTTTTATTTTTGTTTTTTCGTTTCAAGCACCGCGGTTTGCGAAATCAATGATCGCACCGTAGGCGATGGCTTGCCGGTGCCGAAAAGAAATGCGTATAAACGAGTCGACGGGGACGTCGACCTCTACGGTTATGGCGAAAACATCGCAAACATTCCTTACGATTTGCCGAATTTCCGTATATTAAAACGGACGAACGATGGTCGCCCCTACCGGCGTTGGGATTTATTTGGGCCGTGCCCGTACCAATACGGTGGGAACATCGCAAAATTTCCCTGTGATTTACCGAATTAACATTTTTCCTTGTAGGGGCGACCATCGGTCGTCCGCAAACAAACACCGCGCACAAATTCCCCCACGGTTCTCCGAATTTGCAATTCAGGGACTTTTGTCATTTACTCACGGTGGTTTTTTTGATATAATAATCTCGGGGAAGGTTCCTTTATCGAACAATGTCCGAATCGGGAAATATCCTCGAAATTGCCCCTTTGAAATTCCATATAGACTGCCGTATACACGAACACCCCTTTCGCAAAATTGTTAAATGCAAATAACAAAATTGTCACACCTATACCAAATATAAACACAAATATAAACGCAAATATATATTCCATCGTTACAAACGAGGTATCTCCATTTTGCAAAAAAACAGAAATGGATTTATGTTTTTTTGCAAAATGGATTTCTTGTACAGCAGAAATGGATTTCTGTTTTTTTGCAAAATGGATTTCTGCTACAGCGGAAACCTATACCAAATATAAACACATATATAAACACATATATAAACACAAATATAAACACAAATAATATATCCCCCATCTCCTTTTTCGCAAAAAAAGGGGATGCAAAACCCGAAACGAATTTTACATCCCAAAGGATATTTAATAAATCAATAAATTATAAATTGTCCTTCATCCAATCCCAACGAGCCTGCATCCAGATCACAAGGTAATCGATATGCTCTTGGTATGAATAAAGATCGCTGGAAACACTGCCCGAAACGTATGCGTGGTAATGGTTTCCGTAAATATTCCAGAAGGTGGCGTTTCTGTCACCTGCGATATAGAGCTCCTCGCCCTTTGCCTTAACGTCCTTTATAACCTTTGCAAAATCGTCGTCAAGGTCATTCATTCTTGCAAGGACCTCTTTTCTGAACCAATCGTGCTTCATAAGAGCCTTGAACCACTCGCATCTTGACGAGCCCTCGGAATGGAAGCCGCCGATGGAGGTGGCAGGACCGTAGGTTCCGTAACCGAAGTCGAAGTCCCAAGGCGCCGTGAAGTAAAGCTTACCGCCAACGTCCTTCTGAATGAAGAAGCTTGCGCATCCAACGTCAACGTCCTTTGAAAGCTCCTCAAGGATGAACATATCTATAAGCGAGGGAATGTCAACGTATTTGTCAATTTCCGCTCTGTTTCCGCTCATAAGCGCCTCGTGGCAAAGAACAACGTAGTCCTCGATAGCCGAAGTTTCTTCCTCGCTGTTTACCTTGCTCTTGATAACGAACTCGATGGCGTTATCACTTGTATTCCAAGGTGCGCTGTAGCCGTCAACGTAGAAGTAATCAAGACCGAGCTGACCGCCGTCGCCGTTACCTCTGAAGTCAAGCTCAATGAGGAAGCCCTTGTCGGTGCCGTTTATATTATCCTCAACCTCAACTCTGTCATTTGCAACCTCAATAAGCTCAGTAACCATATACATTCCGCGGTACTGACCGTTGATGTACATATTCACCCATGCACATTCGGTAACGTAAGGAAGTGTATCCATGTAGGAGGCAAGCTGCCATGTTGCGAAGCAGCGAAGTCCCACTGCGTCAAACTTATTGGAATTGAGTACCCAGTCCTTGTTGCTGGAGCCCATTCCGAGGAGGGATGCCTTTTCGTCCAGCTTCAAGCGGTAGGAGTTCTTACTGTCATAGCTTGACTGAGAAGCGCCGCCGTTGAAGGAGGAGTTTCCGCGTCCTCTGATCTGCATCGTCACGGTATCAAGATTGTACGCCGCGTTCTTGCTTACGATCCTTACGGTACCCGTAACGTAGGTCTTGTTTGTAATGGGATTTCCCGTATCCGTGGTGATATACATATCGGATACAGCGTTTGATGCGCTTTCCTTTATAAAGATCGCCGTGTAGGTCTTGTTGCGCTTTACCTTTTCCGCAGGGCGGACAGGCGTTGTCAAGCCGTCGCTCCACTGGAGGAATACGTAACCCTCAGCGGGGATGGCCTCAACGGAGGTGGTATATTCTCCGAAAGCAAGCTCCTGGGAAGCCGAGCCCTTAATGGTGCCGCCAACTCCGTCACGAACCTCAAAGGATACCGTAAACTTGAGATTTTCTTCTCCGGGAACGGGAATTGCCTGATAATATTTATTATCTCCAAGGCTTTCGGAAACCTTTATGTAATTGTATTCTCCGTAGTAAAGAGCCTTTTTACCGTCGGAGGAAAGGACCTCCATATAAACGTCATATTCTCTGCCTGCCTGAGGACAGAAGCCGCAGTCGATTCCCTCTCCCTGAAGGAAGGTGTCAAACCATTCTCCCTTTGACTGATAGATGGGGAGAATGATGGCAGGGTAAGTATAGAAGGGATCGCCGTTATAGTCCTTGATGGTGAATACAAGACGTGCAAGATATCCCGTTTCCTGCCCTGCGCTGATGCTGTCTGTAGCGGCTCTGAGGTTTTCTATGTTGGGAGAGAAAAGTATCTCACCCGTGGATTTTTCTCTGATGATGTTTCCGTAACCGGAGTTCTGAGAGGATATGGGCTGCATATTGGTGCGGTCGATACCGTCATTTTCCGTTCCGGATTTTCCGAGAGGATCTATAATGTCGATATTTGTCATGGGGTTGTCGCCAACCTTATATCCCTTTGTTCTGTCATGACGCTTCCAGAAGGTCTTATACATCAAATACTCATTGTAATAGTCCTGAGTCCAGTCCACCTTTATGCTTGAATATCCAAGAACGGTGCTGCCCTTGATGTACTTTATAACGACCTCATAGCTCTTGCCGATCTGCCAATCGGCGAGCATATCTCCGCCGGAGGATTCAACGAGCTGGAAGCGATAGATAGCGGCATCTCCCCAATTATAGAGAGTTTCCATGGGAACCGTATATCCGCCCTTGAAGCTTTCCTTGGAGCCTGCGCTTCTGTAATATACCTCAAACTTATATGCGTAATTCTTTGTTCCCACGCCCTCGGTAAGATCAAGCGCGGATTTTTCGATAACAACGCACATCTGGAAGAATGCTCTTGCGTTCCAATCCTTGTTATCCTCGGTGGGCCATATCTCGAAATTCTTATTATATGCCTCGGCAGGTATCTTTTTGCTGCCGAACTGATCGTACTCACTGATCTTTGTGAGCTTTACCTTAAGCTCAGCGGAGCCCCCAGAGAAGGTGTACTGCGCCGCGCCTTTGTAATCGGTCAAAGTTACCTTTACAGTATAAGATGCCTTTTCAAGCTCAACGGTCACAACGCCCTTTGCATCGGTAGTTGCGGAGTGGACCTTCTTATTGCCGGAGTAAAACTCAACCGCCGCGCCCTTGAGAAGCGCGCCCTTATCGTCCGATACCGTTACCTTATAAGCAACCTTGGGATCCTCCGTAGGTGTAGGAGTAGGTGTGGGTGTGGGTGTGGGTGTAGGCGTGGGTGTAGGTGTGGGTGTGGGCGTAGGCGTAGGCGTGGGTGTGGGTGTAGGTGTAGGTGTGGGTGTAGGTGTAGGTGTAGGTGTGGGTGTAGGCGTGGGTGTGGGTGTAGGTGTAGGCGTGGGTGTAGGTGTAGGCGTAGGAGTCGGTGTAGGTGTTGCCGAAGGCGTTACCACAGGTGTAGGTGTGGGTGTTGCCGAAGGCGTTACCGTTCCGGGAACGTATGTTTCCGTAGGTAATACGTTGCCCTCCGTATCTGTAGGCGTGGGAGTTGTTACTGCTGTATCACAGGATGATAATAAAATCAAAGTTGAAATGATCAACAACACGAGAATTGATAATTTTTTCATAAATCGGCTCCTTTAACTTTTCTTAGTTTCCGCTTTTTACATTATACCACAAATCCCCCGCTTTGTCAAGAAAAGTCTGATAAACAATATATGCCTCGGCAACCCACGGGAAATGTTTGCGGTGCAAAGCCGAACTGCATAGCAGTGCCGAGCAAAGCGATGGCAGTATCTCGGGCAGACTACGCTCAGAATGACACGCGGAATAAGGCTCGGTGTCAATTTTTAAATGTAACAAGGTACTACTGTGTAATCGTTGATTCTGCGAGCAGTGGATAATTCCTGCACCCAACAAAAGCATTTCCCAAATCGCAACCCGTCAAGCGTCTTGATGTCACATTTCCGCAAGCTTCATATACTGATATCAAAGCCTCGGCTTTTAATATATAAAACCAAGGAGAAACCATATTGGAACACAGAAAATTCAACCGTCAGTGCGCCGTGCCCTACGGTATGCAGACAAATACAAATCACAGAAACGATATCTGCGCTCTCCCAAAACAGTACCCCAGTCTTGCCATCGTGTATTCGCCCCATCAAAGCTTCGATGGACTTTTTGAACCCCTCGAGGCACTTTGCAGAGGCACCCTTTTCTCAGCCCTTGACAAGCCCTTTTACGGTACCTGCGACGGAAATATGACAAAAGGAGGTATATGCCGATGAATAACACAAAAAATATGGATAATATGTGCTGTATGAATCATATACACGGGGCTCAAATGAATAACAACTGCCCCATGGACAGACACGCCCTTCTCAATACCCTCAGAGCAGAGGACTTTGTGGTATACGAGACGGCACTTTACCTCAACACCCACCCCTGCGACAAGGCAGCCCTTGAATATTATAAGGAGCACCTCGAATGTGCCACAAAGCTCCGTGCAGAATACGAATCCCAATACGGACCCCTCACCATGAATGCAGTGTGCGGGGATAGCTGGTCATGGATCGACTGCCCGTGGCCTTGGGAAAAGGAGGCAAACTAATATGTGGATGTACGATAAAAAATTACAGTTCCCCGTTAAAATAAAAAATCCCAACCCCGCATATGCCAAGATCATCATAAGTCAGCTGGGCGGACCTGACGGTGAGATCGGCGCGGCGATGAGATATCTCAATCAGCGATATACGGCAAAATACAACGAGATCATAGGTACACTTACGGACGTTGGCACCGAGGAGCTTGCCCACGTGGAAATGATAGGAGCGATACTTTATCAGCTTACAAAAAACATGACCTGCGAGCAGATCAAGGCATCCGGCTTTGATACCTATTTCGTGGACCATACGGCGGGCGTTTACCCCGTTGCCGCATCGGGCGTACCCTTTGATATGAAATATATAAGCTCCAAGGGCGACCTCCTTTGCGACCTCCACGAGGACCTTGCAGCAGAGCAAAAGGCGAGAGTGACCTATGACAACATTCTCCGTCTTGTTGACGATCCCGACGTTCGCGAGCCCATCAAATACCTCCGCGCCCGCGAGATCGTCCATTATCAGCGCTTCGGCGATGCCCTGCGTATTGCCGAGGATAATCTGAACTCCAAAAACTTCTACGCCTTCAATCCCGAGTTTGACAAGGGGTGCGGTTGTCATTAAGCGGAACACAAAAAAAGAGCCCCAAGGCTCCTTCTCATAAGGATGTTGGATATTTCTTGTAGGGGCCGACGTCCTCGGCGACCCGTTAAAGAGCCCAAAGGCTCCTTCTCATAAGGATGAT
>JAZQRT010000137.1:0-4230 GCA_045629725.1 Eubacteriales bacterium
AGTTTGCAAAGTTTGCTGATATCACAGGCGTAAATGAATTCATCAACTCAAAAAAATAAGCAATTTTCTAAATAATTAACTACGATATACTTCATTTGCCCACCGGTAAATGAAGTATATCCTTTTAAGGAGATATTTAAAATGCATGATATAATTATTGTTGGCGCAGGTCCCGCAGGTCTGACAGCAGGTATCTATGCGCGCCGCGCAAATAAATCAGTTCTTGTGATCGACAAGGGCTCCTTCGGAGGACAGATCACATTCTCTCCCAAGATCGAAAACTATCCCGCATTCAATGAAATTTCAGGAACGGAGCTTGCCGATAAAATACTTGAACAGGCTCTCAATCTCGGCGTTGAGGTGGATATCGACACAGTGACAGACGTTATTGCAAACGAGGACGGCACAAAGACAGTTGTTGCCGAGGGCAATACATACACCTCCCGTGCGGTTATCATCGCTGCAGGGGCTGCTCACAGAAAGCTCGGTATTGCAGGAGAAGAAAAGTTCATTGGAGATGGTATATCCTTCTGCGCAGTATGCGACGGAGCTTTTTATAAGGACAAGTCCGTTCTTCTCATTGGCGGCGGTAACTCCGCAATGCAGGAAGCGCTCCAGCTTTCCGACGTTTGCACCTGTGTAACCATGGTTCAGAACCTCGCTTTCCTTACAGGCGAAGACCGTCTTGCTGAGCAGATCGCAAAAAAGAGCAATATCAAAGTTATTTATAACTCTACCGTTGACTCCATTCTTGAAAAGGATGACGGCACGTTCGCAGGTATCGTTATTGATACCAAAGGAGATAAAGCTTCCCTTTACGCCGACGGAATGTTCGTTGCCATCGGTCTTGCTCCCGAAAACAAGCCCTTTGAGAAGGTGGCTGCACTCAACGATTGGGGATACGTTGACGCAGGCGAGGCTTGTACCACAAAGACCGAGGGTGTTTTCGTTGCAGGTGACTGCCGCTCAAAGAACGTCCGCCAGATCGCAACAGCTATTGCGGACGGTGCTGTCGCAGCAATCAGCGCTTGTAAATATATTGGATGATCTATTTTAATAACCCACTTGAAAACCACGCTTTTTGTAACAGCGTGGTTTTGTTATTCTTGCACAATTTATTCCCTGCTTTTGGGGCTATAACGACTTTATTTTTATGTTTTTTGTACAATAAGACGAATATGAACAAACTTGTGAACAAATTGTTAATTTGTTCATTTACCTATTGCAATTTGGTATGTATTTGTGTATACTTGTATACATCATTTTGAATGTATACAAGTATACATTCTTTTTAAGGAGAACATCAATGCTTACAAGATCATCAAAAACAAATCTTATTGAACAGAAAATATATAAATATCAGCTTCAGGATATAGATGAGCCCAACCTTTACAGAGAGATATATCCCTATGACGAGATCCCGAAGGTTGCCTTCAACCATCGCCGTGTACCGATCGGAATGCCCGAGGAGATATGGATCACAGACACCTCATTCCGTGACGGTCAGCAATCCGTTGAGCCATATACAGTTGAACAGATCGTTGACATCTACAAGCTTCTCTCCCGTCTTGGCGGACCAAAGGGTATAATCCGTCAGTCAGAGTTTTTTATTTACTCCAAAAAAGACCGCGAGGCAGTAAGAAAATGTCAGGAGCTGGGGCTTCAATTCCCCGAGATCACGACCTGGATCAGAGCAAGTAAGGAAGACTTTAAGCTTGTTAAGGAAATGGACATCAAGGAAACGGGTATCCTTGTAAGCGCTTCCGACTATCACATTTTCAAAAAGCTTAAAATGAAGCGTTCCGAGGCTATGAAGCTTTATCTTGAAACAGTAGCGGAGGCTTTTGAAGCAGGTATCGTTCCCCGTTGCCACCTTGAGGACCTGACTCGTGCGGACTTCTACGGCTTTGTAGTTCCCTTTATCAACGCCCTTCAGGAAATGTCAAGAGATGCGGGAATCCCCGTTAAGATAAGAGCATGCGACACCATGGGATATGGTGTTTCCTTCCCCGAGGTTGCGATCCCCAGAAGCGTACCCGGTATTATTTACGGTCTTCAGCACTATGCGGATGTTCCCTCCGAAATGCTTGAATGGCACGGACACAACGACTTTTACAAGGCAGTGTCAAACGCTTCAACTGCATGGCTTTACGGTGCATCCGCTGTCAACTGCTCACTTCTCGGAATCGGTGAGCGTACAGGTAACATTCCCCTTGAAGCAATGGTATTTGAATATGCCGCCCTTCGCGGTGGCTTTGACGGAATGGACCCCACCGCCATTACGGATATCGCTAATTATTTTTCAAAGAACATGGGTTATACTATCCCCCCTATGACTCCCTTTATCGGTCAGAACTTCAATGTTACAAGAGCAGGAATCCACGCAGACGGACTTCTCAAGGACGAGGAGATCTACAACATCTTCAACACAAACAAGATACTTAACCGTCCCGCAAGTGTAATGATAAACAAGACCTCAGGTCTTGCAGGTCTTGCATATTGGGTAAACAACCACTACGGACTTAAAGGTAATGATATGATCGACAAGCGCGATCCTGCCATTATTTCTATGAAGGCTTGGGTGGACGAACAGTATGAAAACGGCCGCCAGACTTCAATTTCCGATATGGAGCTTGAGGAAAAATATTTGGAATACAAACAACAATAAATCAAAAGGTAAAGATCATGGATATAAACGTTAAAGAAAAAGCCACCTCCATAGCGGAAGCAGTCTTTAATACCATTGAACAGGATATACTTGACGGAAAACTCAAAAACGGAGAAATTCTGACAGAGCTTAAGCTTTGCGAGTTACTTTCCGTCAGCCGTACCCCTGTCAGAGAAGCCCTCAAGCGTCTTCGTCAGGAAAAGTTGATCGTTGAATCAGGCAAGGGCGCAGTTGTTGTGGGCATTACGGAAAAGGACATTGACGATATCTATAATATCAGAATGCGCCTTGAAGGTCTTGCCGCTGCCATGTGCTGTGAAAACATCACCCCTGCGGTAATAACTGAAATGAGAAATACCCTTGAGCTTCAGGAGTTCTATATATTAAAAGGAAATATGGAAAATTTACGAAATCTTGATACGGAATTCCATCAAAAAATATATAACTACTGCGGCAGCAGAGTTTTATCCTCCATTCTTTCCGACCTTCACAGAAAGGTACGCCACTATCGACTTACGTCGATGAAAAACAAATCAAGAGCCGACGAGGTCATCGCTGAGCACAGAGCAATTCTCGAAGCCATCGCTCACGGCGACCGTGAGCTTGCCGAAAGCCTCGCCGCTGACCATGTAAAAAGAGCATATTTAAGTATAAAAGCGGATATATGAACATCCGAAGGAGCATATTATGGGACTTACACTTGCACAGAAAATTATTAAATCACATCTTGTTTCCGGAGATATGACACCCGGCACCGAGATCGCCCTGAGAATAGATCAGACACTTACACAGGACGCAACGGGAACAATGGCTTACCTTGAATTTGAGGCTATCGGCATTCCGAGAGTCAGAACAAAGCTTTCCGTTGCCTACATCGACCACAATACACTTCAATCGGGATTTGAAAATGCCGACGACCACAGATATATTCAGTCTGTGGCTAAAAAATACGGTATTCGTTTCTCCCGTCCCGGTAACGGTATCTGCCACCAAGTACACCTTGAACGCTTTGGTGTTCCCGGAATGACACTCATCGGCTCGGATAGCCATACTCCCACCTGCGGCGGTATCGGTATGCTTGCCTTTGGTGCGGGCGGTCTTGACGTTGCCGTTGCCATGGGTGGCGGCGAATACTACATTACAATGCCTAAAATGATCAAGGTAAATCTTACAGGAAAGCTCTCGCCCTACGTCAGCGCAAAGGATGTGAGCCTTGAGATACTTCGTATCCTCTCTGTTAAGGGCGGCGTTGGATATATTATTGAATGGGGCGGCGAGGGTATCAAAACTCTCTCAGTTCCCGAAAGAGCTACCATTACCAACATGGGCACAGAGCTTGGCGCAACCACCTCTATATTCCCCTCGGACGAGATAACTCTTGAATTTCTCCGTGCACAGGGCAGAGAGGATGCCTATACTCCCCTTTGCTCCGACGAGGATGCAGTATATGACAGAATAATCGACATTGATCTTTCCGCACTCAAGCCCCTACTTGCCTGCCCTCACAGCCCCGATAATATCAAATCAGCCAAGGACCTTGAAGGAACCAAGGTGGATCAGGT
>JAZQRT010000138.1:0-31104 GCA_045629725.1 Eubacteriales bacterium
CGGAACTGTTGGTGTGGGTGTTGGCTCTGTACTTTGACATGAGCTGAGACATATGCACATTATGAGTGCAAGACACATAAAGCAAATTTTTTTCATAATAATTCTCCTTTTCTAGTAAATTGTGTTGTTTTGTAATAAAAGGCTTTTAAAAGGCGCAAACGCAGAAGATAGTCTTCCGCTTTGCGCCTTAAAATTTATTACTTTATCTTTTTAAGGCAAATACCGCATCTTGAGGGCAGATACATAGGGAATCCTGTTGAGCCCTCGGGAAGCGTTTCTGTCTTGTATCTGAATCTCATGCTGACTCTGCCGTGACCGCCGAAGCGTCCCTCGTCGGTAGAAAACAGAGGTGCATATCTACCCTCGGGCAGATTGCGAAGGGGGTAACCCTCGTAGGAATTGGTGGGGCTGAAGTTCAAAACGAAAACGATGTCGCCGCGGTGGTAAACAAGGACCTGCTTCTCCTCGTCGATGTATGAGCTTACAATGGGGTGTGAGAATATCTTGTGCACCGTTTGAAGCTTTACCATCTCTTTGTCAAATTCAAGGAGGTCGCCGTATCTGAGATTGGTGTCATCTGCAAGACGCCATTGACGGCGGCAGTATTTATAACTCCAAGAATTGCCCTCGCGGGGGAAATCTATCCATTCGGGGTGACCGAATTCGTTGCCCATAAAGTTCAGGTAGCCCTCGCCTGCAAGGGAAAATGTTATGAGTCTGAGCATCTCGTGCAGGGCTATACCGCGTGAAATGATGTCACTCTCGATGAATTTAGACATGCTTGTGTACATTTCACTGTCGCAAAGACGGAAAATAACGGTCTTATCGCCAACAAGTGCTTGGTCATGGGACTCAACGTAACCGATGTATTTTTCGTGGGGACGGCGGTTTGTCAGCTCGTACCACAAGAAGCGCATGTTCCAATCCTCATCACGCTGAGTTTTGATAAGCTTGATCCACATATCCGGCACACCCATGGAAAGACGGTAATCAAATCCGATTCCGCCGTCCTCAACAGGCAGGCACATTCCGGGCATTGCGGACATATCCTCCGCAACAGTAATAGCTTTGGGATTTACCTCCCTTATCAGCGCGTTTGCAAGCTGGAGATAGGTGATAGCATCGGTGTCGGTGTTAAAAGAGAAGTAGTCTGCATATCCTGTAAACGCCTTTCCAAGACCGTGATCGTGGTAGATCATGGAGGTAACGCCGTCAAAACGGAATCCGTCAAAGTGGTATTCCGTCATCCAGAATTTAAGGTTGGAAAGCAGGAAGTGAAGGACCTCGGGCTTACTGTAATTGAAAAGCTTTGTGTCCCATGCGGGATGGTGACCGCGCTCACCTTGGTGGAAATACTGATAATCCGTGGTGTCAAATTCATTGATACCCTCGGCGGTGTTTTTTACTGCATGGGAGTGGATAACGTCAAGAAGGACGGTGATTCCCATGGAGTGAGCGGTGTCGATAAGCTTTTTAAGGTCTTGGGGCTTTCCGAACTTTGATGATGCCGCAAAGAATGAGGATACCTGATAGCCGAAGGAGCCGTAATAGGGATGCTCCATGATAGCCATGATCTGAATCGTATTGTAGCCAAGAGCTTTAACCTTGGGAAGAACGTTTTCACGGAACTCGTCATAGGTACCGATATCTTCTTTATCCTGTGCCATACCGATGTGACATTCGTAGATAAGAAGGTCCTTGGCAGGAGTGAATCTCTTGTCCGTCCACTTGAAGCGGGGCTCGTCCACGATCTCACAGCACCAAGCGTAGGTGACGGGATCTTGAACAACACGCTTAGCATAGACGGGTATACGCTCGTAAGTCTTGCCGTCTTTTTCAACAACCGTTTTTACCTTACAACCGTTGTAAAGATTTTTCTTGCCCATGAGATGTATCTCAAAAACACCGTTTTCAAGGCGTTCCATTTTAAGTTCACGGGGATTCCAGCCGTTCATATCACCCATTATGTATAGGTTATCAGCACCGGGTGCCCACTCGCGGTATACCCAGTGGCGGGCGACCTTGTGGAAGCCGAAATATTCGTGAGCGTTTGCAAAATCTTTAAGGGTAAGCCCACCTTGAAGCAGGATCTTTTTCTTGATCTCGTAGTTTTCCATCCTCAGTTCAATGTCCTTTTCAAATGGCTTCAAATAAGGGTCGTATTCAAAAATCTTATAGCTCATACTCGTTCCTCATTTCCTTACAATTTTACAGATATATTATACAATATTATTATAAATTTGTCAATGATTTTGCAATATTTTGTTGGTTTTATATCAAATGGAAAAAATATGCGTAATTGCAAGAAGAACAAAATACTTTTTGAAAAAAATAAAATAAAAGTCCATAATTAATTGACAAACCTATTTTATTATGTTACAATTAATAGGTATAAATGATATAAGGCGAAATTTGGTAGTTTGGAGATGGACTATGAAAAATAAATCGAAGATCACAGGAATAATAATTGCAGTGATTCTTGATCTTGCAGTGGTCGGCGTTTTGGTGTCTGAGTGGATGCAGAACGGCTCCCTTGAGAGCACGTCTATATTCAGGGCCATTCTCTTGTTCGCATCGTCTGTCCTTTTTGTGTATAGAATGTCATCGCGTGGTACCTTCGGTTCGGCAGGTGCAAGACATAAGCAGTATGAGGATGTTTACGGTGAATATATATCCGCAGCCTTTGTAAGACCGGAGCAGAAAAAAGACAGAAAGCGCCTTATGTTAGCTCTTGACTTGTTTAATGCAGGGAATTATTCAAGATCTATTGATGTTCTTGAAAAGCTGAGAAAGGAATGCCGTAAGCCTTCCGAGATCTATGCGGTTGACATGTTCCGTGCCCTTTCATATTCAAGACTCGGAGCTTCAGGAAAAGCAAGGGATATATATACCGCCCTTGTCGAGGCTGATCCTTCAAGATCTACAGTTCATTCAAACCTCGGTATGATATTTGAATCGGAAGGGAATTATGCAGAAGCAGAGGAGTGCTACAGGAAAGCTATAGCGGCAAAACCCGAAAACCCGAATCCGTACAATAATCTTGCAGCGCTTTACTTGAATACGTTTAATTATGAGGATGCGGCGGAAAATGCAAAGCAGGCGTTGGCTCTTAAAAACAACATGTATCAAGCATCAAATACACTTGCAATAGTATATACGATCATGGGTGAGTTTGATGAAGCGGATAAATATTTCAAGATCTCTGTGTCAAACGGTGTTGATCCCAAGGAATTAAGTGAAGCGATCAACAGATATGTTGAAAAGCTTGATTAAATATCCTGAAAACAGTCATAAACTTTAGTTGCAGTTTATATACAATATATAGGCTAAATATATAATTTCATTGAAAGAAAGGCAGTTAAATTGAAAACGAGACTTTTGACAGCGCTCATTATGGTGGCGTTTTGTATACTTGTTCTGATCTTTTCATATATTCCCCTTGTGATGCAGGTATTTATGGCGGTTGTCACGGCAGGGTCATTATATGAATTTTTCAGTGCAACGGGATTAAGAAAAAGGAAGATACTGTCCACGGCTTTGAACGTGATCTTGCCATTTACGGTATTTGTTAAGATTCCTCATTATGAATATATTTTGGCAGTGGTTTTATTGACCGCTCTTGTGATATTCGGATATTTTATGAAGAACGTAAAACGTCTTGAGGGTATAAATGACGGTCTTAGCGTTGTAATCAGCGTGATAATAACAATTCTGCTGAATAGTATTGTATATCTCAGAGGCATGGAAAACGGGCTTTTGCTTCTTATAACTGCAGCGCTTGTCGGTGTAATGACGGATACCGGAGCATACGCATTCGGAAGACTTATGGGAAAGCATAAGCTTGCTCCCGTTATAAGCCCCAAGAAAACGGTTGAAGGTGCGATAGGCGGAACAGTCACAGGGGTAGTGGTTGTTATTCTGCTTTGTGTATGCGTGAATCTTTCGGGAATTCTCAGCATGAGGATCATGCCGGTAGCGGCATATGCCCTTGTAGGTTCTGTAATAAGTCAGTACGGTGACCTTTCCATGTCAAGTGTTAAAAGAATTGCTAAGATAAAGGACTACGGAAATTTGTTTCCCGGACACGGAGGCTTTCTGGACAGATTTGATTCACTTATGTTTGTGATCCCATATACATATCTTTTTCTTACATTTTTTTGCACGTTTTTCAATGTATAATAATTAAAGCGGCGGAAAGCCGCTTTTCCTTTGTTTCACAGCAGATACGGTATTTTGACGTTGATGAATATTGTAAGTGGCTCGGAGGCGGACTTTTTGACCGTTTCTTTAAATGAAAATTTGATGTATATTTATATAGATGTATATTTATGTATAGGTAATAATTTAGTGATACAATGAAGAAGATGGTGTTTTTCTTTAAATAAAAAGGCAAGGAGTTGATTGGAGAATGAATGAAAAGCTCAAGGAAAAAATCAAGGAATCTCTTTCCAGCGTGCTTCCGATAACCGTGATCGTTTTTATTCTCAGCATCACACTTGTACCTATGGACGCGGGAGTGCTTGTCCTGTTTTTGACAGGAGCGTTTTTGCTTATAGTTGGGATGGGCTTTTTCCAGCTCGGAGCAGAAATGGCAATGACGCCCCTTGGAAAGACCTTGGGTTCAAGTATGGTCAAGACGAAGAAGCTGTGGCTGATTTTAGGCATCTGTTTTTTTATGGGTATAATCATAACCATAGCAGAGCCTGATCTGCAGGTGCTAGCAAATCAAGTTGCGTCAATACCCAATGCAGTTCTTATTTGGACGGTTGCTCTTGGGGTAGGAGCATTTTTGGTGCTTGCTTTTCTGAGAATTTATTTCAAAATGAAAATGTCAAATATTCTGTTTATACTTTACGGTTTAGTATTTGCGCTTTCATTTTTTGCACCGAAGGAATTTGTTCCCGTTGCCTTTGACTCGGGCGGAGTAACAACAGGACCTATGACAGTTCCTTTCATTATGACGCTGGGTATCGGTCTTTCAATGATCAGAAGTGACAAAGACAGCTCAAAGGATAGCTTTGGTCTTATTGCTCTTTGCAGTGTGGGGCCTATCTTGATGGTGCTTCTTCTCGGAATATTCTATAATCCCACGGACGCAGAATACAATGCAGGAGAACTGATGCCCATAATTTCAACAAAGGACGTTCTCAATGCGTTTACCTCAAAATTACCGACTTATGCGATCGAGGTAGCGGTAAGTATAGTTCCCGTGGTTTTGGCATTTATATTTTTTCAGTTGATCGCCAAGCCCTTTCGTAAGCATCAGGTCATTAAAATGACGATCGGAATAGTTTATACTCTTGTTGGTCTGATAATGTTTCTTGTGGGCGTAAACGTTGGTTTTGCACCCGTTGGAAACCTCCTCGGAAAAACACTCGGTGCGGGAGAATATAAATGGCTTCTTTTGCCGATCGGTGCGCTGATGGGATATTTCATTGTAAAAGCCGAGCCTGCAGTTCAGGTCCTTAACGATCAGGTTGAGGAGATAACGGGCGGAATGATATCTCACAAAATGATGAATACTGCTTTATCCGTGGGTGTTGCGGGAGCGCTTATGCTTTCAATGGTGAGAGTAATTACAGGAATCAACATATTTTGGATATTGATTCCGGGATATGCTTTGGCACTCGTATTTTCAAGGCTGGTTCCACAGGTCTTTGTGGGTATTGCCTTTGACTCGGGCGGAGTTGCCAGCGGTCCCATGACATCAACCTTCCTTTTACCCCTTGCCATGGGCGCAAGCTTGGGTGTTGGCGGAAATGTTGTTACCGACGCCTTCGGAGTGGTGTCCTTCGTTGCACTTGCACCGCTCTTGTCCATTCAAACGATGGGACTTGTATATTCATACAGATCTCGTAAGAAGACCGTTGAGGGAGCGATCCCCGTTTATGACGAGATCATTGATCTTGAGGAGGATGTATAATGGATAATGTTAAGATAAAGCCTCAAATGATAATAACCGTTACGACCACGGAAAAGGAAAGGGATATCAAGGAGATATTCAAGGAATGCGGAATTAATTTGGTTTGCAACACAGTGGGACAGGGAACGGCTCCCTCTCAGATGCTTGATCTTTTCGGACTCGGCGGAAGAACAAGACTTTTATCTGTGGGAATACTTCCCAAATGTTACGTAAGCGGCGTGTTTAGAAGTCTTGAAAAGAACCTTTCTTTTAGTAAAAAAGCGAGAGGAATTGCATTTACGATTCCGTTAAACGGACTTCAAGGAGCACTTTTAAACTTCTTGAGCGAAGAAAAAAACGAAAGGGACATGAAAAACAGCTTATCTGAAGAAGGAGATGGAATCAAAATGAAAGAGAATTCTGAATACAGTGCAATAATTGCAGGAGTTGTATCTGGCTATGCGGCAGATGCTTTTGAAGCTGCCAAGAAGGCAGGCGCAAGAGGAGGAACTATACTGAAGGGTTCAAAGGACAATTCAAAGGTTCTTTCCGAAAAGCTTGGTTTTTCTCTCAAGGAAGAGCAAGAGTTTGTGCTTATGATCGTCCCCAAGGAAAAGAAAAAGGACATTATGACGGCAATAAATGAGGTTTGCGGTATAAGCTCCGAGGCACAGGGCGTTATCGTTTCTGTACCTGTTGAGGACGTACTTGGAATTGAATGACGGTCCATGACCGCAGGGGTAAGTCTTGCTTGAACGAGAGTACCTCTCGGTAACGGTTAAAAAACCAGAGTAATTTTCTATGAAATATAAAACAAAGTGCTGTAATTATTTACAGCATTTTGTCGTAATGGAGGTAACATGAAGATAATAACAGTAAGCCGTGAATTCGGAAGCGGCGGCAGAGAGCTTGGAAAAAGACTTGCTGACGAGCTTGGATTTGCATATTATGACAAAGAGATAATCACAGCTATTGCCGAGGAGGAGGGACTTTCCGAGGAATATGTGGAAAGAGTGCTTGAAACTCCATCAGCCTTTGGATATACCGTAACTTATTCAAGGTCGTTTTTTAATCTGCAGAATTTTAACGCAACGCCTCAGCTTCTTGCAAAGCAGCATAATTTAATTAAGAAGATAGCACAAAAGGGAAACTGTGTAATTGTCGGAAGGGGCGCTGATGCAATACTTTCCGAGTATTCACCCTTTAAGATATTCGTACATGCGGATATGCCTTCAAAGATAGACAGATGCATAGAACGCGGACGTCCGGGAGAGGAGCTTTCGGAGCGAGAGCTAAAGCGGAAGATACACAGAGTGGATAAGGCAAGAAGCGAGAACTATTCCTTTGTTTCGGATTATTCCTGGGGGGATAAGGCTGCTTACGATCTTTGCGTAAATACTACAGGTTTGGAGATCAAAAAAATCGTGCCTCATATTGCTGCCTATGCTGAGGCGTGGTTTCAGACAAAAGAAAAATGAATATTAAAATATCTGACCATTTTACATATAAAAAACTATTTAAATTTGTTCTGCCATCTATAATCATGATGATGTTTACCTCCATCTATGGAGTAGTGGACGGACTGTTCGTGTCAAATTGCGTGGGAGACACTGCTTTTGCTTCAATAAATCTCATAATGCCATTTGTAATGATTCTCGGCGGAATGGGATTTATGGTTGGCGCAGGAGGTACGGCGCTTGTTGCCAAGACACTTGGCGAAGGGGACCGCGAGCGTGCGAATAAATACTTTTCAATAATGGTTCAACTGACAGTCCTCATGGGCGTGATACTGACGGTGATCGGAGTTGTGTTCATAAGACCAATATCATATTTTCTCGGTGCAACGGATGGAATGATCGATGATTGCGTGGTATACGGCAGGATAGTTATATCCTTTACAACTGCATTCATGCTTCAAAACGTGTTCCAAAGCTTTCTTATCGCCGCAGAAAAGCCGAAGCTCGGTCTTTATGCAACTCTCGGCGCAGGTATTTCCAATATGGTGCTTGACGCTTTGTTTATCGCTTTTTTTGATATGGGAGTTAAAGGCGCGGCGCTTGCAACGGGAATCAGCCAGTGTGTTGGCGGAATATTGCCCCTTATATATTTTGTGAGAAAAAATTCAAGCATTCTCAGATTCAAATTTACTCCCTTCAAGCTTTCGCCGATCATAAAGGCATGTGCAAACGGCTCATCGGAGCTTATGAATAATATTTCCATGTCAGTTGTCAGCATGCTTTACAATTTTCAGCTTATGTCATATATAGGCGAAAACGGAGTGTCTGCATACGGAGTACTGATGTACGTGCAATTTTTGTTTATTTCCGTTTATATCGGATATTCTATCGGTATAGCGCCAATTATCGGATATAATTACGGAGCAGAATCACATTCTGAGATGAAGAATATCTTTAAAAAGAGTGTTATTTTTATGGGCGCGGCAGGTATTGTGCTGACAGGCTTAGCGCTTGCTCTTTCGGGAGTGGTTGCAAAGATGTTTGTGGGATATAATGCGGAGCTGTATGAGCTTACCGTTAAAGCATTTATCATGTTTGCTCCCGCGTTCCTCGTTTCGGGATTCAATATTTTTTCTTCGGGATTATTCACATCCCTTAATAACGGTGTTGTGTCTGCGGTAATTGCATTTTTGCGAACCCTTGTGTTCCAATCGGCGTCAATTCTGATCCTTCCTTCTCTTATAGGAGAGGACGGAATCTGGCTTTCGATCATCGTTGCCGAGGTGTTTGCTTTCATGGTATCAGCGGCTTTCGTAATTGGAAAGAGAAAGAGATATCATTATATCTAAAAAACAGAACCTTTGAATGTCAATGACTAACAAAATAAAATTTATCGAACAGAATAAAAATTCCCCGACAGACTTTAAAATCTGTCGGGGTTAATATTTGTTTTCTGCGTATCAAATTTTTACGCTAACGAACAGTCGAGGACCGCTCTTTATTATGGGAATATTTTGATAGAACCGTTGGATGTATTGTATCCAAAATTCTGTTGGTTGTTGACGTTATTTCGGTTTGAATAAAGGCTATTAATTATGCTTTGATTCCGCTGGGCAACAGTCATTCCTGACACCGCCTCGGACAGTAAATAGTCGGGTGTTGTATACCCGTATTTTAATTTTTCTTGCACAGTAAGATTATCATGGGAAAGACTGCGGCTTGAATCTACCAAGTTAACAGAACTTGAGGTTGTGGATGAGGTCTGATAAACCACTGTAGAAGCGGATTCTTTTTTTACGGAAGCTGATTTGTTTACCTTTGAAGATGAGGTTCCCGAATTTTTGAAATTGATTTTACCAATGTTTAAGCTGTTAAGCTTTTCGTAGTCGATCTGCTTTTCATTATTTGTTACTTCCATGCTTTCATTGATCACGTCAAAGTATGTATTGCTTGAGCTTGTAAACAGGAATGCAACCACCAAACAACCGATAAGTGTGCAAAGAACAAGAAGTTTAAATGTAGGACGCTTATAATCAAGAATAAGCTTTACCCTTGATTTAACCCCGATCTCACCGAAAGCCACGGGGCACAGCGCAATTCTTTTTCTGTGAACACTGCAAACAACGAGGGATTCGAGATAACCGATCTTGGCATCCTTTCCCATTTTTGAAATGACCTTTTCATCACAAGCCTTTTCGATATCACGGCAAAGAAGCACGTAGGCTAACCAAACCACGGGATTGAACCAGTGCAGTGTGAGTACGAGGAATCCAAGAGGCTTCCAAAAATGATCTCCTCTTTTTAAATGTGCTTGTTCATGGCACAGAACATCGTTAAGACGAGATTCCTCAAGATCTGAGGGTATGTATATTTTGGCATTAAACATTCCGAGGATAAACGGGGAGTCAATTCCATCGCACAGATATACATTGTCTTGAAGCTTGATTGATGGCAGAATACGAGCCTTTGTGCGCAGATAGGAAATAAATCCGTAAATCGCCATAAATGCCACTCCCGCAAGCCATATATAGGTCAGCATCTCACCGAAATAAACAGAAGAGTTCTGTGCTTCCGAGATATTGTAAAAGGTTTGTTCAACCGTGTAATAAGATGGTACAGGGCTATAAATATTTTCCAATGAAAAGGGAAGTATGAGCCGAAGTCCGGCGATGCCCCAAAGAATACAGAAATAAAATTTTGGAGCTTTTTTTAGCACTCCGCGAAGCAATATTATTGTAAAGATCAAAAATGATGAAGTAAGGCTGATATTTAAAATGTCAGCAAATTCAAAAGTCATTTTGTTTCCTCTTTTGCTTTGTTGATCATTTCTATGATCTCGTCATATTCAGCTTCCGAAAGCTTCTTTCCCGATGTAAAAGCGGCAAGAAATGCGGGGAGAGAGCCCTTGAAAGAGGTGTCAACATACTCCGCGCTCTGGAGAGCAAAGAATTCATCTTTCGGTATTAGAACGGTGATCTGACGTTTTTCCATTTTGACGATTCCGCGGTTGCAGAATTTCTTTAAAACGGTGTAGGTCGTGGTTCGTTTCCAGTTCAGCTCCTTTTCGCAAAGTTCAACTAAAAGCTTTGTGGTCATGGGCGCGTTTGACCAAATGATTTCGGCAAAACGAGATTCCACAGCTCCGAGTCGCATATCCATAATTTTTACCTCCGAATTATTGTTTTTCTACTTAAAGTCTATCATATTTAGATTTAATTATCAAGAATTTACAAGTAATTAATTTGTAAATTTTGTCAGCAAGCACGAAAATTCATCAGTTGAAAAGGAAATATATTTCAAAATACAGGCTCAAAATTAAAAGCGGAACACAGATATAGAACGAAGTGCGATGATTATTTATCTCCTCATTTGAATCTTTTGAATAATATATTGCTGCCCAAAGTGCTATAGGAATAGAGATAGGAAAAAACAGTACTCCCACATGTTCAGGTCCATTTTTGAATATTCTTGCGACTTCAAATGCTGCTGATACAATGAGTCCGACTCCGGAAACAGTGATAAATTTTCTTATATTTGTTCCCATTGTTTTTTTGAAGAGCCTGTAAAGAATATAAAGAGCGGCGGGATTTTTTATAAATGCAAACAAAACGTAATATGCAATGCGGTAAGCTTTATTTTCTGTAACTGATAAAAGTATTGAGAATGTGATAAATAATACAAAAAATAAGATAATACAGGTTGTTAAAATGATCCTTTTATGTTTGTTCATAAACACCTCACGAAATTTAAGACAGTCTCGATATATACTCCTCTGCAAAATGCACGGCAACGGCACCGTCGGAAACGGCGGTAACTATCTGACGCAGAGCCTTGGTGCGTACGTCACCCACGGCAAAAACGCCTTCTATGCTTGTTTTTGTGGATTCATCGGCAACGATATATCCGTTTTCGTCAAGATCAATAATGCCCTTGAGAAGCTCTGTTGCAGGACGGCGACCGATGCTGACGAAGATTCCGTCGCAGACAAGATCGGACCTCTCATTCGTCACAACGTTCATGATCTTTGCGCCCGTGACTCTTTTTTCAAATACAAGCTCTGTTATTTTGGAGTTCCACAGAAATTCTACGTTTTCTGTGTTCATAAGGGGCTCGTGATATATCTTTGTTGCGCGGAGTGTGTCACGGCGGTGAATGAGGTAGACCTTTTTCGCAAGGCGTGAAAGGTAAAGTGCATCGGAAACCGCAGAGTTACCCCCACCAACAACAGCCACGGTCTTGTCCTTGTAAAACCTTCCGTCGCAGTGAGCGCAGTAGTGTATTCCGCCCCCTGTCAGCTTTCCTTCGTTTTCCACACCGAGCTCACGGGGAGATGCACCTGTTGCCAGTATCACGGCTTTTGCCCCGAAGGTTCCCGAATAGGTGGTGATCTTCTTAATTTTATCAGTAAGCTCAAGGGCGGTCACCTCGTCGTAAAGGGTCTTTGCACCGAAGCGTTCTGCACCCTTTTGCATCTTCATTCCGAGGGTTATACCATCGATACCCTCGTCAAATCCGGGGTAATTGTCAATATCTCCTGTTAAAGTGAGCTGACCGCCGATTGTCATTTTTTCAATAACAAGGACATCGAGCCCCGCTCTTGCAGCGTAAAGCGCGGAGGTATATCCTGCAGGACCGCCGCCGATGATAATTATATCGTATATATGCTCCATAAATTGTTCTCCTTTAAATTTATTGACATATCACCGAAATGATGATAAACTGTTATCAAGCATATTATACCATCTTTTTTTATACGTGTCAACGATTTGGAAGCAGAGGGCAGAAAAAATGAAAATTATATCTTTGGTTGAAAATACCTCAGGCAGATGTGACGTCAGTGCAGAGCATGGACTTTCTTTGTATATAGAGCTTGCAGAATGTAAAATACTATTCGATATGGGGCAAACAGAGGTTTTTGTAAAAAATGCGGAGGTATTGGGCATTGAACTCAGAGATATTGACCTTGCCGTCCTGTCACATGGGCATTATGATCACGGAGGCGGGCTTTCCGCGTTTTTGGAGATAAATAAAAAAGCGCCCGTGTATTTAAGCCGGTATGCCTTTGAGGAGCACTATAACGGCAAGGAAAAATATATCGGACTTGATAAGAGTCTTCAGGGCAGCGCAAGGCTAAAATACGTAAATGATAAAATGGATTTAGCGCAGGGGATCACCATTCATACTGCCAAGGAAGTTAAGAGAATACGGGATCTCGGGGCTTTCGGGCTTACCGTTATGGAAAATGGCGTACTTACAAAAGAAGATTTCCGCCATGAGATCTACCTTGAGATCATAGAAAATGAAAGAAAGATTCTTTTCAGCGGATGCTCCCATAGGGGAATTATGGATATTATGGACGCTTTCAAGCCCCATACGCTTATTGGCGGATTTCATTTTTCAAAAATCGAGGATACCGCCCTTCTTTGTGAATATGCAGAGTATTTATCGAGCTTTGAAACTGATTATTATACCTGCCATTGTACGGGTACTGCCCAATTTGAGTGCATGAAAAAACAAATGCCCCGCCTTGAATATCTTCGGGCAGGGGAGAGTATAGTTTTTTGAAAACAAAAATTATTTGAATGTAGAAATAATATAAAGCGGTATTTCATTGATAGGAGTCGACGCCCTTGGCAACCCATTTATACGCGTTTGTTTTTGGCGGGAGCAAGCCCCCGTCCTACAATATAATACCTTTATAACACAAATCGGCAGAGAAAATAATATCTCTGCCGAATTTTATGCATCACGGACGGTTGAATTCCTTTTATATTTAAATTCTGTGTCCATTCATTCTTCGATAAGAGCAAGGATCGCTGCCTTGGGACGAGCGCCTGCGGTGGAGCTTGTAACTTCTCCGTTTTTCATAACAACGAGGGTGGGAATCGAATATACCTCAAACTGACTTGCAAGCTCGGGTTCATCGTCAACGTTCACCTTGCAAACGAGAAGATCGTCGCGTTCCTCGGCAATTTCATCCACAATGGGAGATACCATTCTGCAGGGACCGCACCAATCGGCGTAAAAATCAATAAGAACTGTTTTTTCGCTGGTCTTTACAGCATCGAAATTATCTTTTGTAACTTTTAATACGGACATAATAAACCTCCTTGGAATTATAAAATCTATCGGTGTTATTATACCATGTTTTTGCAGTAATATCAAGTCCTCGAAATAATTTTATGTTTATTTATTGTGTTGATGATTTTCAGCCTGCTTTTCAAGATATTCCTCAAGGTCGGTGATCTCAATTGCGGGAACGTAAACGTAGGCATATTTTTCTTCACCGTCTTCTTTGGTTTCAAGGTGCTTGTAAAAAACGTATAAAGGCAATACATAAACGTCCTCATGGGAAACTCCCGAATTGTAGACGTATTTCAAGGTAACTGCATCGTACCCATCGGAAAAATCCACGGCTTCCTTTTGCTGACCGCACACAGGGCAGTTACCAACTCCCCAAAAACCACCGTTTTTCAATATTTCCTCTGCTTTTTCAAGGGGGATAATTTTTTGATATGCAACTACGTCGAAGCCTTCAAGCTTGATAGGTGTTTTTTCATAATAATGAATACCGCTGATTGTTCGAGTATTACCTTCGGACTTTGAAAAACTAATGATTATATAGTCTTTTAAGGTTTCATAGAAAACATCTGTTGAAATACCAAGATAATCATTGAAATTGAAGAATGTAAAGGGAGAATAGTTGACAGGATCGCTTTCGTTAAAGAAAACAACGTTAGTTACATGCTTGTTCCTATTGATTTTATAATTACCGTAATTTTTTCCCAAGGCTTCAAAAACAAACTCGGTAAATGCACTTATTGAGTTTATAAATTCCTCATCGGTCATATCATCGCTTATCGTGATATTCAAGTCCTTGTTTGAAAGATCATCTTGGGTAGGATAAGAAGATATTCCATTTGGATAATAGGTGAAGCGGTAATCTGTGCGTTGATTCATTATGAATTTTTGTGATTGGGATTTACCTTGCGAGAAGAGCTCTTCAAATTTTTCTACGGCATAGTTGCATCTCGCAGAAAAAATCGAGAAAGGCTCCGTCGGGGCATCATCAAAATCTGAATACTTTTTGTCTCTGTACACGGGCAGAGATTCAAATTCCTCAATGGGATAAATATTCAGGCTTTCTTTGTCATAGGTCCATGTTACACCGTAGTCTGTAGTTGTGGTGCCGCCCGAACCGATGGTGCTTGATTTGTACTTTGAATAGTCCGCTGACGTAAAAATTGAATCGGAGAAGTTTTTAAATTCGGACACATTTATCAGGTACTGTTTTGCAGGTGACAGGTTAAGCTCGATGTCGGTTATCTGCGGTATTACGGGTTCCTCTGTTTCGGGCAAAATCGTATCATTACCGTGTTTCGACTCGGGTGGAACTGTATCGGTGTTTATTGGAGAGCTTGTGATGGCGGGGATGATCGTTTGTGCCGGTGTCGAAGTTGCCACATTGTTGGGTGTACTTTCGGTAACTTTTGTATCGGTCGGTACGGTTATGGGGGCATCTGCGCTGTTAAAGGGAAGATGGGGAAGCATCAAGGAAACGATAAGCAGAAGCGATAGGGAGAGGGTTGCAACATAGCCCATTTTTACTCTGCGCTTTTTTGAATAGACAAGGGTTGTTTCAATTTTGTGGTATCTTTCAAGTGTTTCCTCGGAGACTTCTCCGACGCCTTTTATTATCTTGTTGTCTTTCATAATAACACTCCTTCCTTGAGAAGCTTTTCTTTCAGTTCGTTTTTCATTTTTGCGAGCTCTTTGTTTACACTTGATCTGCTGCAAAGGAGCTTTGATGCAATTTCGTCGATCTTCAAGGCGAAAAAATATCGGCTCAGAAATATGTAGGTACGGCGGTCTGAAAGGGAATCTATATATTCTGTAATAATGCGCCCAATCTCTTGGGTATCAAGATCGGATTGCAGGTCGGAAAAATCGCTCATAACGGCTTCAATTTCCGAGAGAGAGGTTATGGCGTCCTCGGGGACACGCTTCGCGCTTTTTTTAATATCGTATCTGTCAAGGGCAACACCCCTTGTGATCTTTGCAAGAAAGCTGCGGAGTACAGTGGGTCTTGTTGGCGGAATGGCGTTCCATGTTTTAAGATAGGTGTCGCTCACACATTCCTCACTGTCTTCATTTGACCTGAGGATATTGTATGCCACGGTATACAGATATTTGCCGTATTTTTTCTCGGTCTGGCGTATTGCGCTTTCACATCTTTGGAAATACAGTTCTATTATCTCTGCGTCCGATATTATTTTATCTTTATCTGCCATTTTCGAGCCTCCTTTACTGTCCTGATGTACCGTCATACATAAAGACGGATTTTTTTCAAAAGTGTGTAATGCTGTTTTTGAATTTATTCTGTTTATATTTTAATATATTCTTCACTTAATATCAATACTTGACAATGTTTTTTTTAGATGGTATAATAAGATTTATAAAAATAAGGAAAAGGCGAAAAATGAAAATTGTTGAAAATCTTAAATTAGACGAGGAACGCGCTCTTTACGGAAGCGACGGAATAACTGTAAGAAACTGCCGATTTGACGGGGAGGCAGACGGTGAAAGCGCCCTTAAGGAAAGCCGTAATATTACGGTTGAGGATTGCTTTTGGAATCTGAGGTATCCCTTTTGGCACGATGATAATTTGTATATAAAAAATACGGAAATGACCGATAAATGCCGCGCGGCGCTTTGGTATTCAAAAAACATAAATATCAAGGATACAAAGCTTCACGGAATCAAGGCGCTTCGAGAGTGCAGTGATGTGGAAATTACGGATTGCAGTATTGATTCCACGGAGTTTGGCTGGTTCGTAGACGGCGTTAAAATGAGAAACACCGCCGCTAAGAGTGAATATTTCATGATGCGCTCAAAAAATCTTGACTTCAAGAAAGTGGCGCTTTTGGGTAAATATTCTTTCCAATACATAGAAGATTCAGTCTTTGAGGATTGTGTATTCAATACTAAGGACGCATTTTGGCACGCAAAGAACGTGACTGTCAAAAACTGTGAGGTGAACGGCGAGTATCTTGCATGGTATGCGGAGAATATCACCTTTGAAAACTGCAGGATATCTGGCACACAGCCCTTTTGCTACTGCAAGGGATTGAAGCTTATAAACTGCGAAATGACGGGAGCGGACTTCGCTTTTGAAAAATCCGAGGTTGAAGCAGAGATCGTAACCCCTGTTATAAGCATCAAAAATCCCGCATCGGGATATATCAAGGTCCCCGCAGCGGACGATCTTATTCTTGATGATGAAAACGCAAAGTGCGAAATTGTAATCGGATAAACAGCGGCTGACAGAAAAGTCAGCCGTTTCGATTTTGCAATAAAATGCAACCTTTTAGATTCAAAAACTGTCTTTATAAGTGAAAGGGGTGATAAAATGGAGGATGGCAGAATAATCGAGCTTTATTTTGAACGCTCGGAAGAAGCGATACGGGAGACCGATAAAAAATACGGCGGCTATTGCCGTAAAATTGCCTATAATATTTTGTATTCCGCGGAGGACTCTGAGGAGTGCGTGAGTGATACTTATTTTAAGGCATGGGAATCGATACCGCCGCAAAGACCAAATATACTTTCCGCGTTTTTAGGCAGGATAACGAGAAATCTTGCTTTGAACAGATATGCTTTTTTAAAGGCGGAAAAAAGAAAGCCCAAAGGCGAGATACCCCTTGAGGAGCTTGAGGGCGTACTTGAATCGAAAGCGCCCGACCCTTTGGAGGAGATGATCCTCAGGGACGCCATCAACGGCTTTGTTGCCTCGCTTTCAAAAGAATCAAGGATGATTTTTGTTCGCAGATATTGGTATCTTGACAGTATAAAGAAAATCGCGAGAGATTATAAGATCCCCGAGGGAACAGTGAAATCCATACTTTCAAGAACAAAAAGTAAATTTGCCGGATACTTGAAAAAGGAGGGAATTGAGCTGTGAAAAAGATTGTTTCCATAATGAACTACCTTGATGATGAATATATCAGCGAAGCCTCCCCCGAAAAGGCTAAGCCCATGAAAAGGATAAGGCGCGGAATAGCCTCCATGTGGCTTTCGGCAGGGGCATGTGTTGCCGCGGCGGCTTTGGTGTTCATTTCCGTTTTTACCCCATATGTTTATACCGCAGAGGATATTAATAAGGCTTTTGGTGCTACAAACGATGGGGTGACCTCCTCCTACCAAAAGGTCTACGTTCCCTCGGGTGATCATCTCAGAATAAATCCTGTGGAGTATACAAGCACTATTTCGATATATAAATATAAAGACTCGGGATCCGTGGTAAAAAGTCCCGACAAACAAGAATTGCAAAATCTTGCAGACTCGGTTTTTGCCCGTTTTTTTGAAAAAACAGGCACAGAGTCCGCGGAGCTTGAACTGAAGAAATACGATGAGGATTGGCGCGACGATTACAGTGAATGTTATCGAGGAAGCCTATATGCGGGGGATTATCTGTTATCCGCAGATCAAACCGCGACCGAAAACACTGTTATGATATTTAAACGCTCGGAAAGCGACAGAAGCATACCCATCAGTTTGGGAAACGTAAAGCTCGAGATTGACGGGAACAAGACCAACGAAGAACTGCTTTCGGGCTTGGATGATATAAAAGCAGCGGTCTTTGAACTTTTCGGAACATCATTCAGAGATGTTGAGATCGTGAGGCATTACAATGGTCATTCTGAGTGCGTATCAAACCTTAAAATTATCTTTTACAATTCCCATCCACTTGATGAAAAGATAAATTCAAGTGAAAATTATTTCTATCCCCTTTCGGACTATATAAGCCTTTCCTTTGATGGAAAATATTCAACGGGTGATATATTGACAAATGGAATAATAACCTATGTTCAAAAAAGAGTTGAGGGTGAGAAACTTGTGAAAAGGGTGAAAAAAGCTGAAATGATTACACTTGCCGAAGCGGAAGAATTGCTGTTCAAGGGATACGTATTCGGTTCTCACAGTTGTCCGACATGTATGGCAGAACAGGAAAAGGTTGATTTTGAGGGGTATGACTACGTCAGCTTGGAATACCTTTTTAAACGCAACTACGATACGGGCGAAAGGGAAGAATGTTTGCCCTTTTACGCTTTTTATAAATATATAGGCGACGCTGAAAACGGCAATCAAATTTATGCCAAAACCTATGTCTGCGCCCTCAAGGTAAAAGGATATGAGGAGTTTTTTGAAAAGCAAGCAGAGGATCACTCAAACTAAAACAAACAAAAAAAGGTTATGCCGCCAATGGGCATAACCTTTTTTTGTGTGACTAATATTCTCACGTCATTTTTCATTTACTCTGTATTTAATGGTCTTATGGATATATCTGTTTTTGGAAGAATTTTGAAATTCTTTGCAGGCTTCAGCGTCAAAGCCGATTATTATCCTACCGTCACGCACTGTAAAAGGAAGCTCGGTTTCGGTTTCTGTATCTGACATAAAAAACGAGATATCGCTGGGATCTCTCCCTTCCTCAAGCTTTATTTCAAGCTCAATGCTTTTGTATTCAACTGTTTTTTCCAAAGATAATCTGAGCTGTGATTTGTCGGTGTTTATACTACAAAGGGTGGCATCAAGGGAATAACCAATGCCTGTGGCGGTAATATCAACGCTGCGAACCACGCCTTCGTATGTTGATCCACCTGTTTTATGGGTACGTTCATCGTAAGTTCTATGATATCTTTCGTCGTTTATACCGTCAAAATTGTAATCTCCGATAATAATAAAGTGTAACATTCCCCCTTCGTCCACAAGGGAATATAGTGCCCCGTCCTTATCAAAGGAGTTATAATTGGAAAAGTAGCACAAAAAGGGAAGTATAAGAGATATTAAGACAAAGGGAAGCATTTTCACGTCATTTTCCCAAATGGCTCTCACAAAAAGCGCGATACCGATAAAGATCACTGCGATGACGGCATGATAAAACTTTACTCCAAAGGATGGAGAAAGAAAGCCTCCGTCCGTACTGTCAGAATACGCGGCTTTATAATTGAAAATAAAAAACACAAAGCAAACAACCATGATAACGAGCGCGAAAACCGAGTAGATAATAAGGGGCTTTTTCATAGGTCCATACTTGGCTTTATAGTGATTTTCTTTTTTTGTTTTTTCCATGATTATACCGCCTTTCTAATTTCATAATACAGGCTATTTTCCTATATTTCAAGGGACTAAATGTGAATTTTATTTATTGATTTGTCAATAGCTAACGGCATAATAACATAATAAAATGAAAAGCCATGCCACAAAACGGGCATAGCTTTTAAGGTTTTGATATCAGTAAAAAATGTGTATAAGTCTCTCGGTATTCTCCTCGGAATACTCGATCTCCGCTGAATATGCTCTTGCAATATCTGCAAGGTGTTCAAAGGTACAAGCGCCGTTTTTTATTATTTGGGCGTTGCAAAGAGCTTTAATTACATAATATCCAAGCAGGGAAAAAGCAATTCTTGCAGAAAAATCTTCTTCATTTTCAGCGTTTGGGGTATGTCGGTAGATAAAATAATGAAGGAGATTTTCAAAAGCCACGTCAAGCTTTGGGATAGGATCATAATTTCCAAAGCTTCCAAGATCTTCAAGAGCTTCCGTCCAATCATCATCAAGACGTTCAAGACGGGAAAATATTTTCGAGAACTCACGGGGAGTTTTCTTTTCAAAATGTGTAGCCGTTGATGTGAGTATCATATCCACCCTACTGTCAAGGGGCAGAGCGTCATCGGAAAGAATATCGAATACCTTTTGCCTTTTGCTAAGGATATATTCTTCAATTTCCGTCAGTTCCCATTCTTCTTCCGCGTCTTCGGAAATAGGGGTGAAGCACTTTTTATCGCTTGACAGTATTATCCTTGCCGCCTCCTCGCAGGAAAGTCCAAGCCCTGCTTCGGTGTGATCGGAAAAGAAGTTGTAAAACCTTGGGTGCTCCGAGCATATCTCACCAAGATACCCCTCACCCTTTTCGATAATGATATCGCAAAGCCCCTCCTCATTCAAAAAGGGGCATTTGCCGTTAGGGCACATACGAAATCCAATGCCGTCCTCAAGCTCTGTCAAATTTTCCCGAATACGCTTTCCAAGGCATCCCTCAAGGGAGGAATACCTTGAAACAGTATCTTCGTCAATATATACGTCCCAGCCTATGCAACAGCTGTGGCGGCACTCTGAGGAGATGCACTTGAAATCATTATAATAGCCCGGAGCGTAAGTTTTCATAAATATACCTTTTTAAGCTTTATTTAACTTTTTTCTGCTGATCTTTTTTCTTATTGCAATAACAGTCCATGTGATGCCGCCTGCAATAACAAGAATAAGGATAATTACAACATAGGTAAAGATATTTGCGTTACGAAGCATGTCTGCGGGATTAAGGCTTGAATACACCACCTTGCGTCCGTCCACTGTGCTGTAATGCTCGTCCATCTCACCGCCCATTTCCTTAAGGTATGTGGAGATAGCGTACCACTCCTTAAGGGGAGTGCCGTTTTCGTCTTTGATTACGTAGTTTACAAGATCGCCAACAGCAACAACGTTTCCGTTTTCGTCACGGGGGGTGATCGAAAGAAGTCCCATTGAGGTTTCTTCAACGTTTCCGAGCATCTGTCCCATATACATACCTGCAACAACGTGGTAGAGTTTGTCCTCGTCGATTGCGGATTTTGTTCCGTCGGAATTAAGGAGCATAGCATAGTCAACCTTATTGAATATCATGCGGTTTGTGTTAAAGGAGTATTCAATACCCGACATAAAGAGCTGAGCGGAGTTCATAAGGGGCTGAATTGAAGCGTCAAGCTCAACAAGATTTTTTAGGTCCTTACCTGTTATGTAAATGGAGATAAGCTCACCCTCAGTTCCGACACCAAGGGATGCGGCATTGAATATATCGGAAACGGTTACGTTACCCTTGGGGATACTTGCTCTGATAACACCTGCGGCGGTGAGGGCAACGTCAACTTTTTTGCCGGTAACTTGCTCTGCGGCTGCTTTGTAAGCATCGGAGAACACGTTTCCGAGGGTTGATTCGTGCTGTGTTGCGTAAACGTCCTTTACAAGGTCGAATTCATATTTGTTATTGAGAAGCACCTCGTCAAAGGTAAAGCCGTATTTGGAAAGGTAGTCCTTTTCAACGTCACCCTTGTATTTGGTAACAAGAGCGGCGATCTCGGGGTCGTCTTCCACATTTTCATCAATGGGGATAAGCTCATAGCTCTTAAGGGAAGTGCCCTCAGCACTCTTTGTAAGCTTAACAACACCGAGATTCTTTCCGTATTCCGCAGCGGAAACGATGAGGGTGCCGTTTACCGAAATGGGATTGTCAAGAGTGGTGTGAGTGTGTCCCGAAACGATAAGGTCGATTCCGTCAACCTTTTCGGCGAGTTCATAGTCTTCGCCCTTACCATCAGAGGTTCCGCTGTGAGAAAGGCAGACAACAACGGGGTCAGCTCCGTATTTATCCGTACATTCCTTTGTTGCCTTATCAACTACCGATTTTGCAGTTTCAACCGGGTCTTTAAAGACCATTCCGGAATTGGGAGCACAGTCATCGGAGTTAAAGCCGAAAATGCCGAAGATAACAAAGTAAATGCCGCCGCGTTCGATAATGGTGTAGTCCTTAACGCCGTAATTATTCATAGCGTCCCACATTTCCTTGTCATATCCTTCCTCGCCTTCAAGGGGTGGCATATAGTTGGAGCAGAGGAGTTCGGGAAGCTTGTCGCCGCTTTCAGCTGCCGCATTCAGCATGGATTTGAGTCCGTCCTGAAGGTAATCGTATTCGTGGTTACCAAAGGTGGTGGCGTCATAGCCCATGGCACCCATCATGCGAAGCTCAATGGCAGAGGTGGGGTATGCGGTCTGGAAAAGAGAGCCCATGGAAAAATCACCGCCGTCAACAAGGATAGCGTTTGGGCTTTTTGCTTTCTGCTGCTTGATGGCAGTCATAAGCCTTGCATAACCGCCGTATTCACCAACACCGTTTTCATTTGCAGACGGAAGCAGGTGTGAGTGCAGGTCATGAGTGAAAAGTATAGTGATGTCATCGTCACTCTCTGCAGATGTGAAAATGCATAGAGAGAAAAGCATCATAAATGCAAGTGCAAGGGATAAAATGCGTTTCGCGTTTTTCATAAATCGAACCTTCCTTGTATTATTTTTTATGTTTAATAAAGCTACGTATATTATATCACAAATTGTAGGATTATGCAATAGGTTTGGATAGCTTGAGGAATAGTTAACGTGTTTAAAATACAAAAAGCTATAAAACCTCCGAGGCTTTATAGCTTTTATTCTTTATGAAATTTTATTTTTGTTTGCCACAAAAAACGCGGAGTATCAGTTTTTCCAAGGTGAAGATTATCCCGGAAACCAATGCAAAGCCTATGAGGTAAACACATAGGAATGCAGGGTAGGGAACTTTGTCATGTATGATGGAAAGCACGGGAAGTGTGCAATCATAATAGGGGCTTATGAAAAACATGTTGATCTGTTCAGAGGATCCTGTTGCAACAAAGTGATTATGTACGACCTCGTTTATGATCATTGCAATTCCCGCAAAGAAATAAAATACGATAAGGCTGCCTACAAAATAACGCTTACTCATCTTACGGCGGTTATATGCAACGATCAGGGCACCCAGCACCACCTGAGAACCGTGATGTATCATGGTTTGGTAATTGATTCCCGCCATACTTGTGAAAACGTCATTTGGATAAATAACGACCGCAAGTCCCGCAAAGAAAGAAAAACTTGCGAAAAATGCCATAAAGGCGTTTCTCATTCTGCCGTTTTTAAGGAAAATAATAAAAGGCAAAGCATAAAGGGGTGTTGAGCAAAATTGAAAGGGGAACGCGTGCCACTGGTAATCCCAGCTGACGATTCCGTTTTCCGCAGTTATGGAGAAAATAAACTGTTTATAAATTTCCAAAACCACAAGGACGATCCAAAAGACAAAGAATAAAATGCGTATTGTCTTATCCGATGCGTTGCGAAAACACCAAACAAAAAATATAGCGGACAGTACAATAAAAGCCAAAAAAATCAAATGGAAGGTTCCAAAGGATTTGGGCGTATCCATTTTTGTTTGTAAAAAACCAACGAATTTTTCAAAAGTTGACATAATGGTCCTCCGAAAAAATGTTTCTTGAGAGAATTATATCACATTTTGTAAAAAAATTCAAGTTTTTTTCATTTTTTTTTTAACAAATACAATTGAAAAAATTGTAATGTCGTGTTATAATGAATATAGAAAGTCGAAATAGTGTAAGATACACTATTTCGAGGCCAAATCATAGATTGGATACCAATTTTTTCAAAAAATTGTCTATATTCATTGCAATGTGTTATCGAGATAGTTCAATTTCTGTAAAATTGAACTATCAAAAGCCGTTTTTCGGCTTATTGAAATTTTTTTTTACGTTTCGATATTCAATAACAATTATAGTAATTAAAAATAAGGCTTGAAACAGGTGGAAAGTGATGATAAAAAGCAAGAAAATTTTAATGGGACTGACCGCTGTATTTCTTATGACCGAAGCCCTGCTGGGTGTTCTTTTGCAAACCGTTCAAGGTTCCGTTCCAATAAATCTCCGTTATACTGCAGTTATTTTTGCATGCTTGTTCTGTATTTTATTTGCCGAAAAAACTTTTTCCTTTTGGTTTACACAAATAGCCCTTGCGTGTACTGTTTGTGCAGACTATTTTCTCGTATATCTTACGGAGATTCAGCAGCTTCCCGCTATGTTATTTTTCTCGGCAGTACAGATAGCCTATTTTTTAAGACTTTATTTTGAGGAGAATAATAAAGCACGGAGAAGGTTTCATCTCATCATCCGAGTGGTACTTTCTCTTTTGGCTATCGTTGTAACAGTTACGGTTCTTGGAAAAAACTGTGATGCGGTGGCGACGGTTTCCATGTTTTATTATGCAAATTTAATGCTGAACGCTGTTTTTTCCTTTGCTTCGTTCAAAAAGAATTATCTCCTTGCCGTAGGCTTCTTGCTCTTTATTCTTTGTGATACTGTGATCGGCTTTGCCTTTATTGATGATTATTTGCCAATTTCCAAGGATTCCGTTATCTATAAGATCATTTATCCGGGATTTGACCTTGCCTGGGCGTTCTATTTGCCCTCCCAAGCATTTTTGGCAATAAGCCTTTTACCTGAAAGATTTAGAGAAACAATTAATAATTAATTATAAGAATAAAAAATCTTAAAGTGCACCGATTGAGCTTTTAGTCTTGTCGGTGCGCTTATTGGTATGTATAAAATTCTCCGTTTTTGCATCGGTAATGTAAAAACATGTCTTGATGAATCATACGGTGGAGGAATCTTTTTTTAGCCTTTGGTAAATCAAGGATAAATTTATGTATTTTTGAAAAAACTTCCTTTTAGGTGTAAGATATTGGATTTGTTTTTCGACTATATGGGTGAAAGGCCTTTTGAAACTATGTAAGGAGGTGGCTTGATGGAAGATAAGAAGATTGTTATGCTGTATTGGGAACGCAGTGAAGATGCAATTCGTGAAAGCGAAAAGAAGTACGGTAAATACTGTTACACCGTTGCATATAATATTCTTCATTCACAGGAAGATTCAGCGGAATGTGTTAACGATACTTGGCGTGGCGCCTGGGATTCCATACCGCCCGAAAAACCAAAGAGGCTTCAGAGCTTTCTTGCGCGAATTACGAGAAATATTGCAATTGACCGATATCGGCATAACAACGCGCAAAAACGCAGCGGGGAAGTTGAAAGCGCCATTGATGAATATTGGGAGTGTATTCCGAGCGCAGATGCTTCAATTGAGGATGAGTTATTGCTGAAGATGGCGGTCAACGGTTTTCTCGCAACCCTTGATACCAAGACCCGCGTTATATTTATGCGCAGGTATTGGTACTTGATGAGCGTCAAGGATATCGCAAAGGGAATGAGTCTTTCAGAAAGCTACGTCAGTGTTGTCCTGCATAGAACCAGAAATAAATTTAAGGATTATCTCAGAAAGGAAGGGATATTTGTATGAAAAAAGAAAAATGGTATCGCAGCATGAGTCTTGCTGATGATAAATATATTGCCGAAGCGCATCCCGATAATATGATCAAACCTAAAAGAAATAGAGTTTTAATTTCAGTTGCGGCATCTTGTGCGTGTCTTGCGCTCCTTGCTTGCAATCTGTGGCTCTTTATACCCTTTAACACCAACCTGCCCGACGTATCTCGGTATGCGGACAGTGAATATTACGGGGTTATTCAAAAATTGAACGTACTCACTTTTGAGAAGCCAAAGTACAAGAACAATGCGGAAAAGCTTTGGGACGAGTTAAACAGTTTCTCTTTTGGTGGAGTCACAAATAAAGGTCCGATGGTGGATAATGTAGAAGGAGAACTCTTAGAAGACCAATCGGGTAATTATCAGGAGATCACCGACAACCAAGTTGAAGGTATTATAGAGGCTGACCGTATAAAACGGAGCAACACGCATATTTATTACATTTATAATGATGTTCTTAGCATATACTCCATTGACAAAGAAAATACCAAAGAGCTTGGCAGCTATACTTTGCATTATGGGAGTGAGGGTTATTTCTTATACGATGAATATGAATTTTATCTTTCAAAGGACTGCAAAACCGTAACGGTAGTTACTCAGTATTATACGAAAACCGAGAGCAACGGGAGCCGCTATGTAAAGCTTATTTCCCTTGATGTCAGCGATCCTGCAAACATTGTTAAGAAAGATGAGTTTAGTATTACGGGTGATTATATTTCATCTCGTATGGTGGACGGAAATATTCTGCTCTTGACCGAGTTCGTTATCAACAAACAAGAGCTTGATTTTGATGACGAAGCAACCTACCTTCCTCAAATTGACGAAGGTAACGGCGCACACAGCATTCCCGCAAGATGTATCGTATCGCCCGATAATCTTGATACAACTCGCTATACGGTCGTTATGAAGCTGGACGAAAATACCCTTGATCTCAAAGGCACTGCGGCATATCTTTCCTATTCAGAGGAGGTGTATGTTTCCGAAAATCACGTATTCTTAACTCATGTTTTCCCGGATAGAAAGAAAAACGAGGATGGTACAGTCACCACAAACTCCATGACGGAGATCTCTTGTCTTAGCTACGACGGAGACAGCTTTGAAAATAAAGGAAACGTTACGGTAAAAGGTTACGTCAAGGATCAGTGGAGCATGGACGAGTACGAGGGTATACTTCGTGTTTTCACTACCACAAATGCTTCGATAGTCCGAGAGAATTATTACGATGACTACCACGTTTCCGTTTCCGACGTTATGCCTAAATCCGGAGCAAACGGAACTAACGCAAGTCTTTATTGTATTGACCTTTCAAGCTTTGAAATTGTGGCTTCGGTGATTGATTTTGCGCCTCAGGGTGAGGTGATCCAGTCGGTAAGGTTCGATAAGGAAACAGCGTACGTTTGTACCTCTGTTCAACTTTTGGACCCCGTATTCTTCTTTGATCTTTCCGATCTCGGCAACATCACATATAAGGATACAGGTACGATCGAGGGATTTTCCACCTCTCTTATCAACCTTGGAAACGGATATCTTCTCGGTATCGGCAGAGGTGATAATTGGAGTAGCTTTAAGGTGGAAGTATATGAGGAAACAGAAATCGGAGTTCGTTCCGTGTGCTCCTATGAGCGTGAAAATGTTATATATTCTACCGAATATAAGTCCTATTACGTAAACCGCGAAAATCAACTTGTGGGTATCGGCATCAGAGATAACGGTAATGGAAATGGCAGATATATTCTCCTTCATTTTGATGGGTACGAACTTGTCGAGCTTGTTAACGTACAGCTTGCCGGTGAGCCTGAGCTGATTCGCGGCGTTTATATCGACGGATATATGTATATGTTTGGATGTAATTACTTTAAGGTAGAAAAGGTTTTTGGTTGATCACCCGCAGAAATTCATATGAAAAATGCCACGGGTTTTAAAAATCCGTGGCATTTTTGATATATGAAAGGGAGTATCCCTATGGCTTATTCTCTTGCAGCATTTGTTTTCAGCGGTAATATGCTATTGACGGCAAACAAATATATTTAAAATAAAAAAATATCGTGTTTTCCTTCCATGGCAAACAAGTTGCCGAAAGTAACCTTTTTGAAGAAACCGATCTTATAAGGTTCGCCGACGATTACAGAATAATCGTCTTTGTGCTCCAAGCTTACGATAATAGCATCGGTAGGCTTGCCGTCTACAGAAGTTACGCCTGCATTCCAAGCAATACCGCTGGCTTTGATCTTGCCCTCGGAGGCTAACTTCTTATGTATTTGTTGGAGTTTTTCAATGATATATTTGGATTCGGGATGCTCATTGCCATCAAAGTAATCTGTAGTTTCTACAGAATCGTCCATAAGTAAAACAGCGGCAAATGGGTAAAATTCACGGTGCTTTTTCAGTTGTTCCTCTGCAAACGGAAGTAATTTATCAAGCAACGCTTCGCATTGTTCTTTCGGTGTCATTATTATTTTTCTCCTTTTTTTGTTTTTATATTTGAACGCAGGGCTCCTTGAAAACGAGAACTATGTAAACTAATCTTCCTTTCAAGCGTTTTCGCTGCCCAATCACGCCGCAGGCGTGTATGAAATCCGCAACTTGTTGCGATATGGAATTGGCATAAAGTGCCGTATGGAATCATCACGAAGTGATGTATGGCATCAGACCGAAGGATAGACTTATCCCTTGGCGGTGACGAGTTGCGAATATCTTCCCGAAAAGATGATTTTCCAACTATGCTGGTAAACGAAGCTATGTATGTTTATAATCGAATGTGAATCCGGAAAATCAATTGAAATAAATTTTGTAAAGCGCGGTTTCACGGTCAATTTTGCTCGCAAGAATATAAGAATCTTCCAAGCTAACATCATTGGATAAATGATAAAACATATTGACAACAAATAACAAATCACTTTTTCCTTCTATATAGTCGCTTGGTGCAATAAAGGTGTTGTTATGATCGGCAAACGCCTTGTAAAGCAGACCGCTACCCGTTGTACAGCCTGTGCAAATGACGGTTTTGTTGCGGATGGTTACGCCCTCTTGTAATTCTTCAAAGCCCAAATTTACGCGGCATTCATCAGGGTAATAGATGTCTTCTCCCAAAACGGGAACGATAATTTTTCCGTTATCACCATGACAACCGATAATCAGATAATCATAGTCGAGTTTTTCTTTTTCACCCAATACATTAAAGTAATGTTGAGGTCTTCCAATAGGATAAATAGTGACCAGATATCCGAAGCTTTCCAAAACATTTCGAATTGCGTAGTTTTCTACTCCTACGCTACCGTCATCAAGTATCAATACTTTTTTCATTTTGTATTCTCCTTCGCCGTGTTGATGGAGGCGATGCCGCCTTTCTGTTCTCATTATACCACAAAATTGCGAGGAGTGCAAGGGGTTGCGAAGCAAATCACGCCGTAAGGCGTGTATATCATCCGCAGCTTGCCTGCGGCTTAGATAAAAAAATCCTCGTTCCGAAGAACGAGTATTTTTTGGCACACTATTACAAAATCGATCCATACCATAATTTTTTCGAAATCTATCCGTGTTTTGAGGCGCAAGGATAGACTTATCCCTTGGCGATGATGGGAGTTGCACTTGTCCGCTATCTTCCGGGGTGCTACTCCATGCTTGCAAACGAGGCTATGTAATTTGAAAAGGCGAGCGTATTTTACGCTCGCCTTACTATTTTTATTCAGGCATTTCGATTCCTATTCCGTATTCACCCATATACACATTGCGAGTTCCTATGATAGCCACCAAGTCATCCCTTGAAATATCGTTAGCTGTTCTTTCTGTCATATCATACAAGATGTAAGAATCGTCGTAGTATTGAATGTACCAATTGTCTTTCTCTTTGTAGAGCCAAGTAGTTTTGATAACGCCATACAATTTGCCATCAACCTTGACATACCATGCATACAAGTTAAGGCACAAAAGTTCTTTGCCTTCGGGGTTAATATGCGGCGGAATCGGCAATTGTTCCGTATATTCAGCTGCTTTTTCGGAGAGATGCGCGGAGATGTTTTCCATTTGCACCATATCTTCTTTGGTATAACGAACTTCGGAATAGGTTACTTCTTCAGTAAGAAGATCTATCGTTATCGTTTCTTCGGTTTGACAACCGTTGATATATCGTGTGAAAATAAGCTTCCTGTTTCCAGAATATCGCACATATATTTGAGAAAAAATACCGTTGGTAAAGGGCTTTACATATTCGAGGGCATCTTTGGCGGCTTGGGTAGTAAAATTGAGTGTTATTACAGAGTGTGCTTGATACTTGCTGCCGTACCACTTGTCATATTGATTTTTGATAGCAGATATAACGGTGCGCTCGGAGTCTCCACGTGATACAACAAGATCACTATGCTCGGGATTATCAAGATAATCTCTTGCAAACTGATAACCGTATATCCAACTTTTGTTTTGCCACAAGCTTTCATCAAATATGCCATCGCTGAAGGCGATAATGTTTCCAAGCTCGGGATTATCCTGATAATCCGCAAATACAGGCAATTCAAAATACTCCATTCGATTTTGAGTCGCGTTTTTCAAAACGTAATTTTCGACACCGATCTGATTCATTGATATTAGTAGCGAATCATACACGGACATATCAACGTAAACGTACTCGGGAATCAAATACAGAAAATACTGTGGAACATTTTCACCGCTTATAACTTCGATTGTTTTCATTTGTATCAATCGATATGCAGTAGGACGATATTCCGAGCTTATGTCAAGTTTATAATACTTATCGGGATAATTCTTTATAACCTTAGCTTTTACAGCAATTCCACCGCTGAATTCAAACCTTGGCTTCTCCTCAGATTCAACAGCACCTCCGCTTAATGCTGACGATGTACCTACTATAAATTCGGAATTGCTACCGTTTAGCTTTTCTGGTGATACCGTAGCATCGAATATAAGAGGAGTGTAGTTATTATTTTGCGGTGTGACAATCCCGGGATCATCCTCTTGCAGCATAGGCACTACGATAACCGCGCTTATAATCAGCAAGAAGCAAGCTGCGATTGCTCCAAAGCGAAGCCATATTCCTTTCGTTTTTTGTTTTTTCTGTTGGAGCTTTTCCTTTTGTTTAACATGTCTTTCAATAAGTTCGAGATCAAGGTAATTCAGACCTTCATTCCATTCTTTCTTTTTCATATCGAATAACCCTCACTTTCAAGTTTTTCTTTCAAGGCACAACGGATAGCGGCAAGTTCCTTGTTTACCATTGAACGACTCAAGCCGAGATCACTTGCAATCGTATCAATGGGATCGGCAACGTAGTACCTACTCATAAATATGAATTGTCTGCGCTCGGAAAGCGAGCGCACAAAGTCACTGATGACACGCCCAAATCTTTCGGCATCAAACTCCGAATCAACATCTCCGTCACCGGCTACAAAATCTTCAAGCTCCGATAATGATACTGTCATTTCAGAAGGTATTACGCTCTGCTTTAGATTGCTGTGATAGCGTTTGATAGCAATTCTTCGTGTAATCGTTGTCAGAAATGCTTTGAGCATATTCGGTTTGGACGGCGGCATGGCATTCCAAGCATCAATATATGTATCGTTCAAGCATTCCTCGCATTCAAGCCTGTCGTGAATCACATTGTAAGCAATGGAAAACAGATACTTCTTGTATTTGAAGTCGGTTTCCTCAATTGCTTTCTCATCGCGTTCCCAATAAAGCTCAA
>JAZQRT010000139.1:0-5877 GCA_045629725.1 Eubacteriales bacterium
TATTTTTTCATTCTTCGCGCATAACTGTCAATTTTTGCCTTCTCAGACAAATTAATAGCTCCTTCTTTTACACCTGATGCAACTTTTTTGCTTACATCAGAAGTCTTTTGCCATGCAGTTGAAAAAGCACCTTTGCTAACATCTGCAGTTTTTTGCCATGCATTTGACAGCGTTTCTTTGCTTTTACTAAAATCTATTTTTTTCATAATTAACTCCTTGGTTTTGTTTTAACAGTCCTTGATTTTCACGCGAATTTATGAAATAACTTGTAGTTTTATTTTAACATCACCCAATGTTTTTGTCAATAGTTGTTTTTAAATCAGAAAAATCCGCCGAAAAAACCGACGGATTTTTAAATTTTTCAAACCGTAAATTTACATTTTACTCTAAATAAACTCTGCTCCCCAATCATCCCAATTTGGATTTTTTGTTTCAACAATCCAATTCTTTTTAGCTCGCACCCAACGCTTCAACTGCTTTTCTCTTGCAATTGCATCGTTAATTTCGGAATATTCCTCAAAATAAACAAGCTTATGTACGTGATATCTCTTTGTAAATCCTTCGATTTTCTCGTTTTTATGTTCATACAAACGTCGACGTAAATCATTTGTTACGCCAATATACATCACAGCATCGCTTTTGTTTGTAATTATATAAACGTAATACATTTTGTCTCCTTTTCCCCAAGATTTCGCTTTCACTTTGCTCAGTACATTTGTCCGTGTCATCCTGAGTGAAGTCTGCCCGAGATTCTGCCTTCGCTTTGCTCGGCACTGCTATGCAGTTCGACTTCGCTTCGCTCCGCTCAGAATGACACGGGCAGACGCAGTCGAAATCCGAGTATAGCGAGGATCAAACGATGCATCGCATCGTTTGGGATCTCGGACAAAAAGTCCTATTCCACTTTACATTGGATAGCATAATCTGACAAGTTAAAAAAATCACTTATGCTTATTTTTCACCAAAAACACAATACCACAAATTGTACCCGCAATAGCAATCGCAAAAAGAGGCATGCGCAAATCATCGTTGAAAGTTTCGTGCAAGACAAACAACACTCTCGACGTGTGTCGTTCTTGGGAACATGTCCACGGGGGTGACGCTTTCTGCGGTATATCCGCAGGTCTTTAAAATCGCCATATCTCTTGCAAGGGTTGCGGGATCGCATGAGATATACACCACCTGTCTCGGGTTAAGGCTTGCTATCTGGTGGATAAGCTCTGCCTCCGCGCCCTTTCTCGGCGGGTCAATGATTATCACATCCGCGCCCTTTATCTCGGGAGTATTGGCATCTCCGCACACAAACTCCGTATTTTCCACTCCGTTTCTAAGGGCATTTTCCTTGGCGTTCTTCACCGCATCGGGAACGATCTCAACACCGATGAGCTTTCCTGCCTCACTGTTTTTCTTGAAATAAAGCCCGATAGTGCCAGTGCCGCAAAAAAGGTCCACAAGGGTATCTCCTTTTTTTATATCCGCCATTTCAAGCGCTGTCCTATAAAGAAGCTCAGCACCGTCGTGGTTGACCTGATAAAATGACGAGGGGGATATTTTAAATTCAAGTCCGTTCAGCGTATCCTTTATATGATCCTCGCCCCAAAGTGTTGTGAAGCGATCGGAAAGTATTACGTTTGTATTCTTTGTATTATGACAGAGCATTATGCCGCCCACGGTCTTATTTGCCGTAAGCGCCCTCACAAGCTCCTCTGCATATTCAAGCTCTTCTGCATTAATAACAAGGCAGACCATGACCTTTTTATCCTCTCCTGAGGTACATCTGAGGAATAAATGACGCACGGTACCCTTGCCCGTTTCCTCGTTATACACACTGATGCCGCGGGCTTTTATAAACTCTGTCACCGTTTCAATAACGGGATCAAACACACCGTCATGCAGGGGACATGGACGGTCACCGTTTATGATATTATGGCTCTTTGCGGCATAATACCCAACACCTGCCTCTGAAACGGGGTACTGTATTTTATTTCTGTATCCCGAAACCTTACCCGTGGTGAGCACGTCCTTTACCTCGACCTCGTCAAGTCCCGATTTTTTCATACAGCTCTTTACGTAATTTTTCTTGATCTCAAGCTCGTAGCTGTACTTCACGTGTCTGAAGGCGCATCCTCCGCACCTTGAAAAGATAGAACAATCCACCCTCTCCTCACGATAGGGAGATTTTTTTATAAATTCCTCTATCCTTGCCACAAGATAGCTTTTCGTCACCTTGATGATCTTTCCTTTAACTATATCACCCGTTACGCCACCCGTTACGAACACGGTGATGCCATCGATCTTCGCAACTCCCGCGCCGAGATTCGTTGTATCTATTACCTCAAGAATTCTGTATTCGTTCTTTTTAATCATGATTTTATTTTCGGGAAACTTTTTGAAAAAAGCTTTCCCGAACCCTTCAAAAACTTTAATAAATGAAATATTATATTTGGGGAATTATTTCCTTGTTCGCACGTTATTAAGCCTCTCCTTTTGAAAGAGGTGGCTTGCAAAGCAAGTCGGAGAGGGCAAAAAACACGCCACAAGAACCCTCTCACCCGCTATCGCGGGAGCGCTCCCAAAGGGCGAGCCTTATATGAGCGTTGTCAAATTTCAGGAAAGTGTCACTTTATATTTTCACGTCCTTCTTGCCACGCTCACAGCGCTTACGGACAGGGCTCCCATGTCAAGGAGAAGATCCGCAAGGTAACTTACCGTTGCGCCAGTTGTGATGATATCATCCACAATAAAAATACGTTTTCCGATGATCTCATCCTCTATGCCATCCTTGAGAAAATATGACTTTCTTACGTTTTTGTGTCTTTCCGTGGAATTCATATTCTTTTGCTCACGGTTTCCCTGCCTTGTAAAAAGTGACACGAGCTCCTTGTCCGACACCTCGCAAAGGGCTTTTGCAAGCTCATAGGCTTGATCGCTTCCGTATCTTTTGACGGCATCCCTTCTTCTTGGTACAAAAGTTATGACAGCTTCGGAAAAATCATCTCTGTCACAAAGTCTTTCGTAAATCTCCTTCGCCAAAAAACTGTTCACCGGCGTATGCTCTCCGTCCTTGATCTTATACACAAGCTCCGCTGCAACGGTTTCCTTTTTGTATTCTGCAAGATGAAACACTCCAAACAGTCTTGATTCTTCATCATATATCGGGCACAAGCACTCCACGTGTGATTTGCCGCATTTGCAGCATTTTTCCAGCTTTTCATTTTCCCAAAGCTCTCTGCAATCCTCGCACAGACATTCATCGGGCGGAGTATATCTTCCGCACCGTATACATTTCGGAGGAAAGATCGCCATTTTTATCATTTCAAAAAGAGTGCTCATTCCATGTATTCCTTCATTATAAATCTTATTCCCGTATATCTGTTTGGACGTCGGCTGTTATCCACCATCATATTTACGACCGATTCCTGACCCACGAGGATCACCATTTTCTGCGCTCTTGTAACGGCAGTATAGAAAAGCTCTCTCGTGAGAAGCAGGGGCGTATGCTTGTACACCGGGATTATGACCACTGGATATTCGCTTCCTTGACTCTTGTGTATAGTGATCGCATAGGCATGCTCAAGCTCCTCAAGCATACAAAAATCATATCCCACGATCCTGCCCTCAAAGTCCACCGTCAGTTTTTCCTCAGAAGAATTTATACTCTTAATAACACCGATATCTCCGTTGAAAATTCCGCTGCCTTCTTTTCCGTCCTTCTCCCACTCGATATCGTAATTATTCTTTATCTGCATGACCTTGTCACCCTCGCGGAATATTCTCTCTCCGTGCCTTTTCTCCCTTTTAAAGCTGTCGGGAGGATTTATCGACTTTTGGAGGGCTATATTGAGCATGGCAGTTCCGACGATACCCTTCCTTGAAGGACAAATTACCTGTATGCCACCCCTTATTTCCTCCCCGTAGGTTCTGGGAAGTCTGACTGTGCAAAGGGACACCACAACGTCGCTGATCTCCGTATCGTTTTCCCTTGGCATAAAGAAAAAGTCATTGGATTTATCCGTAAGTATGGGATATTCTCCCGAATTTATCATATGAGCATTGGTTATGATTCGGCTGAGCTTTGCCTGTCTGAATATCTCCTTCAGCCTTACTGTGGAAAAACGCTCTGACATGATAAGATCATTGAGTATATTTCCCGCACCGATGGAAGGAAGCTGATCTGCGTCACCGATAAGTATCACTCTTGCACCGGGCTTGACTGCCGTAAGAAGCGCCTGCATGAGCAGGGTATCTATCATTGAGCTTTCGTCTACGATTATTACGTTTTCTTCAAGCAGATTGTCGCGGTTTCTGCGAAAAACAGGTCTTGAGCTTCCCTTGGGATATTCCATCTCAAGCATACGGTGAATAGTTTTTGCTTCCTGTCCTGCCCCCTCGGACATTCTCTTTGCCGCTCTTCCCGTGGGTGCGGCAAGAGCTACCTTGAGTCCCACCTTGCGGAAGATTTCAATTACCGCTCTGATAACCGTGGTCTTACCCGTACCGGGGCCTCCTGTGAGTATCATAACACCCGAGCTGACAGCTTCATGTATTGCTTTTTTCTGCATGGGCGCATATTCTATGCCCGTTTCGTACTCGATGCCTTCAATAAATCTCGCCACGTTATCACTGCCAAGGGGAGGAACTGTTTTTGCAAGAAGATCAAGCTTTGAGCAAATATATTTTTCTGCATCGTAATATTCCCTCAGATATACGCACTCCGTCTTACCGTACTCCGCGCATTTAAGCTCTCCAAGGGCAAGAAGCTCATCATACGCTACCCAAACACTGTCCTCATTGACCTCAAGCAGGCTTGCAGAGGCTTCTATGAGTTTGTTTTTCGGTATAAACGTATGACCGTTGTTTTGTCCGTTAAATTCAAGAACGTATTTAAGTCCCGACCTTACTCTTTCGGGAGCATCGGGGGCTCCTCCAAGGCTCCTTGCCACCTTGTCCGCTCTTGCAAAGCCAACTCCGTCTATGCTCTCGCAAAGCATATACGGATTGCGTTTTATCAGATCCACCGCCGAGCTTCCCCATTTTTTATATATCCTGAGAGCCGTTGACATTCCGAAAAACTCACTTGCAAACATTATGACGTTTCTCATTCCGAACTGCTCTTTATAGATCTTGCCGATCTCCATAGCTTTTTTATATGAAATACCATCTATATCCGCAAGAAGCTCCGGTGAGCTCTCTATAACGTTCAGCGTTTCATCTCCGAATCTATCCACGATCCTTTTTGCAGTTCTCGGTCCAATACCCTTGATGGTCCTTGCACTGAGATATCTGAGTATCGCTTCACTTCCCACAGGCTGACGTCTTTCATAATACTCCACGCGGAACTGCTTTCCGTAGGTGGAGTGTACGTCCCATCTGCCCATGACCTTTATACTCTCGCCCTCAGCGATCTGAGGTATTATTCCAACAACCGTTTTGGGAAGATCGTCTTCTTCAACGGACATATCAAGAACCGTATATCCGTTTTCGGAATTTTGATATATTATATTTTCAACAATTCCCTCAAGGCTGTCAAGCCCCTCGGTTCTGTTTTCCGTTTCTCCTGTCATTCCGATCCCCTCCTTGTTTTTTCGGGGCGCTGCCCCAAACCCCACAAACTTTTTTGTAAAAAAGTTTTGATCAAAAAACTTTAATAAAGGAATTTATGTCCTTTATCCTTTATTCTTTATTCTTTATTCTTTATTCTTTGTCCTTATTTTCTTCCCTCTTGCATTGTCTGTATGAGGGCGCCATCAATTTATATAATAGCATAAAAATTCCATAAAGTGTAAGAATTGAGAAAAATATCTCTAAAAAAAGTGTAAGCAACATATAACACCTGCAAAATATCTTCTAAGGTATTATATGTCGCCTTTACTTTAT
>JAZQRT010000140.1:0-10236 GCA_045629725.1 Eubacteriales bacterium
GGTTATGATCTGAAAGTCATACGGTTTACCAACCGACAGATCAACACAAACTTTCGTGGTGTCTGCGAGTATATCGATGCCGCCGTAAAAGCCTCCCTCCGAGAGGGAGGGGGACCGCGTTAGCGGTGGAAGGAGCCTGCGTGACTTTAGGTTTGGATAAATCTTATTGTATCGCACTCTCCCTCAGTCGCCTACGGCCCCAGCTCCCTCCCGGAGGGAGCCTCAGGATGCGTGCAACCAAAGGGGCATGGGCTTTGCCCGATGCCTTTGTATTACAAAGGCGAAACTGGCAATAAAACAGAACGATAAATAAGAATTTGTAGGTGAGATAATGATTATTTTAATTACAGGAGCATCGCATACAGGCAAAACTGCACTTGCCCAAAAATTGCTTGAAAGATATAAATATCCGTATCTATCAATAGACTATCTGAAAATGGGTTTAATCCGTAGCGGCAACACAGAACTTACCCCCATGGATGATAAAGAATTAACCGAATACTTGTGGCCAATTGTTCGTGAAATGATAAAAACCGCTATTGAGAACAAGCAAAACTTAATTGTAGAAGGTTGCTATATTCCTTTCGATTGGCAAAAAGACTTCGAGCAGGAATATCTTGAACATATTAAATACTATTGTTTGGTGATGAGTGAGAACTATATAAGAAATCATTTCGCTGAAATCAAGAAATATGCAAGTGTCATTGAAAATCGTGGAGATGATACAGATTGTACTTTGGAAAGTGTTTTAGCAGACAATTTAGAAGTGTTAGTCCTTGCACGAGAGTATAATGTAAACTATATACTCATTGATGATAATTACGAAATCAATATTGATTTATAACGACAAATTCCAATTTATCGAACAGAACAAACAATCCCCGACAGACTTTAATCTGTCGGGGATTATTATTTGCTTTCTGCGTATCAAATTTTTGTCTTAACGGGTCGCCGAGGACGTCGACCCCTACAAGAAATATCCAACTTCCTTATGAGAACCAGCCTTTCGGATGAGTCTTTTTTGTTTTTGGCTTCTTTTCATTATTTTGCAGAAAGCATCTGTTTATTGAACTGAAGCGTATAAAGGTTATAATATCTTCCCTTCAATTTAAGGAGCTCCTGATGGTTGCCCTGCTCCTTTATCTCGCCCTTGGAAAGAAGAATGATGTTATCCGCGTGCTGAATGGTGGAAAGGCGGTGGGCAACGATGAGCATCGTTCCGATATTCATCATTTTTTCAAGAGAATCCTGTATCAGCACTTCCGTTTCCGTATCGATATTGGCGGTTGCCTCGTCAAGTATCATCACGGAAGGCTTATGGATTATGGTTCTTGCAAAGGAGAGAAGCTGACGCTGACCTGCGGAGAAATTGTTTCCGCGCTCACGCACCTCCTCCTCAAGTCCGCCCTCAAGCTTATTTATGAAGGAATCCGCGTTCACGTATTTACAAGCCGCCATGACCTCCTCGTCGCTGACACCCTCAAGATTCAAAAGGATATTGCTCTTTACAGTACCCGAGAAAAGGAATACGTCCTGAAGCATCTGTCCGAAGTGACGGCGAAGACTTGATATCTTTATCTTTCTTATATCCACTCCGTCAATAAGTATCTGCCCCTTTTGTATATCGTAGTTACGGCAGATGAGGGAAAGTATCGTGGTCTTGCCCGAGCCCGTTGAACCGACAAAGGCAACAGTCTGACCTGCCTTGACCTTAAAGGAAACGCCGCGAAGCACCCATTCACCGGGAATATAGGAAAACCAAACGTCGCGGAATTCGATATCTCCCCTTACCTCCTCAAGCTCTGTTGCGTCCTCGCTATCCACCACAACGGGCTTCATATCGAGGACAGTGAATATCTTTTCTGCGGAAGCAAAGGCGGATTGAAGCATATTGAACTGCTCCGCAAGGGACTGAATGGGATTGAAAAAGCGTGAAATAAACATGTAAAATGCAACCACGGTGGCGCCGTCAAGAGTCTGCCCAAGGAACACGGTACCATCAATATAACCCCGCGCGCCGATATAGAAAAGGCACATGACGGAGGAAATATAGAGCATATATACCATGGGACGGAAAATTCCGAAAACGAACATCTGATTGCGCTTTGCGCGTCCGAGCTTTGCGTTCCTTGACTTGAAATCCTCCATCTTTGCCCCTTCCCTGTTGAACATCTGGGTGATCTTGATGCCCGAAAGATTCTCGGAAAGGTAGGTATTTATATCCGTTGTACCGTCCTTTACCTGTCGGTAGGCACGGCGGGAGAATTTTCTGAATATAAGCGTAAAAAGAACGATGAAGGGCACGAAGCAAAGAACCATCAAGGTGAGCATATAGTTGATCGCCAGCATAGCGGCAAGTACACCGATGACCACAAATATATTTTTCACGAGATTGACGATGATGTGAGTGAACATCATGGAAATGGCGTTGGTATCGTTTGTAACTCTTGTCACAAGCTTACCAACGGGAATATCGTTGAGCTGCTCGTGGGAAAGGCTCTCGATATGACTGAAGGCGTCCTGCCTTATCTTTGAAAGTATCTTCTGCCCCGTTTTTTGGAGCACGATGGATTGGATATAGGTACAAATGAGGGATACAGCAAGTATGCTGCCGTAAATGGCAACGTAGGTGTAAAGAACAGGAAGCTCAAAATCGGATTTTACGATATTTTCAATATTACTTATAATGATCGGCGCCGCGATATCGTAGGATATGGAAAACGCCATTGTAATAAGCACGAAAACAAAGCTTCCGATATGGGGACGGGCATAGCGAAGGAGTCTTTTTACGATCTCGGAATCGGACATGAACCTATCAAATCCGATAGCTTCCTTTTTGTTTTTCATCGTAGCAAAGGCAACGATGAAGCAGATGGAAAATACACCGATTATTCCGCCGACAATCAAGAGAGGAAAATATTCATACATTGTTATGCTCGCCTCCTTCCGCTTCAAGTCTTTGGAGCTCAACCATACGGCGGTATTCGGCGCATCTTTCATAAAGCTCCGAATGTGAGCCCGAATCCACCACAGTTCCGTCCTCAACAAAGATTATCTTGTCCATTTTTTCAACTGTGGTTATTCTGTGAGCGATCAGTATCGTTGTTTTGCCCTGTCTTGTGGCTTTCAGATTTGCAAGGATCGTTTCCTCCGTCTTTGTATCAACGGCGGATACCGAGTCATCAAGAATAAGTATCGGTGCGTTTTTCATAAGGGCACGGGCGATGGATATTCTCTGCTTCTGTCCGCCCGAAACCGTCACACCGCGCTCACCGAGAATGGTGGCATAACCCTCCTTGAACTCGGAGATGTTGTCATCAACATGGGCAAGAACGGCTGCGTTTTTAATTTCTTCCTCCTCAGCAAAGTCAACACCGAAGGAAATATTGTTTGCAATCGTATCGCTAAAAAGGAAATTATCCTGCGGAACGTATGAAATGCCATCTCTGAGAGAGCGGATGGTAATGTCATTTACGTCCACTCCGTCAATAAATAACCTTCCGCACGGGACGTTGTAGGCACGGAGGATAAGGTCCACAATAGTAGTCTTTCCCGAACCTGTTTTTCCGACAATTCCGACACTTTCTCCCTTTTCAATGGTAAAGCTTACGTTTTTAAGAGCATACACCTCACTTGAAGGATATTTAAAATCAAGTCCCCTGAACTCGATCTTACCGCCGATATTTTCAAGAGGCGCAGCACCCTCGGAGTCCTTGACCTCAATTTCCGCTTCAATAAGCTCCGTGATCCTGTCAAGAGACGCACGTCCGCGGCTTGAAAGCTCGATGAGCTCAGCCACAGCCATTACAGGCCAAACGATGGAGGTGAAATATCCGATGAATTCAACAAGCTCTCCTGCGTTGAACACGCCCGAATAAACAAGATATCCGCCGTAACCGAGAATTACACATATAACGGACTCAACAAAAAGCGTAACGGAAATTTTGAGGAGCACCGAATATCTTGTGTAGTCAACGTTTGCCTTTTCGTTTTTTTCGTTGAGCTTTTTAAAATTCCAAAGCTCCTTGCCCTCCTTGACAAAAGCCTTAATAACCGCAATTCCCGAAAAGCTTTCCTGTGAAAAATCGGAGATCTCGGAAAAAGCCTCTTGGCGTATTGTCCACTTTTTTCTCATGTATTTGCTGAGAACTGCGGCAATAGCCATTAAAAAAAGCATGGGTATTAGGGAAAGAACAGCCAAGATCGGGTTCATATTACCCATTTTCATTACCGCAAGTACACCGAGGAACAGAGCGTCAAAAAACATCATAACGCCCATTCCGAAGCACTCGTGAATGGTTTCAAGATCGTTTGTAAAAAGTGACATCATGTTGCCGACCTTGTTTTTACCGTAATAGCTGACAGAGAGATCCTTACAGTGGTCGAACATACGGTTCCTCAGATCAGTTTCCACCTTGATGGCTGACCCGAAAAAGCAAAGACGCCACAAGAATCTACCCACAACCAAAACAACGATGGTAATTATCATGGGCAAACAAACCTTTTCCAGCACAAAATCAAGATCAAAGGTATGTAACGTGCCGTCTATTGCAACTTGCCCTTCGTTCATTCCGTTGATAACGTACTGATAAAGCCTTGGAATCTCAAGCTGAAAATAATCAACCATTATAAGCGCAAAAAGTCCCAAAACGAGCATCGGACCATGCTTCAGATAATATTTGTTGATATGCTTTCCGAAAACCATTTTATCACTTCCTTTGATTTCTATTTCTAAACAATGATTTTACCACAATATACACGCATCTGCGCATTTTAACCTGTTTCAGGTTAAAACATAAGAGCAAGGCATAGGCAACCCCAATGCACGTAGGAGCACCACCCTTCGTCAGCCAAAACATAAACAATTCTCCAAACCGCGGGAAATATTCCGTCCCATAAATCAAAAAACCTCTCCCGTGGGAGAGGTCTTTATGTTTTTCTTAGTGAAGGATAGCCTTTTCTGTATCCTTATCGAAGATGTGAACTCTTGATGTGTCAAGAGCAATCTTGATTGTATCACCAGCTCTTGCTGTAGATCTGGGAGATACACGTGCTGTAAGGCTGTTCTCGCAGCATGAGAGGTAGAGATAGATCTCTGCACCCATAAGCTCTGTAACTTCAACATTGCACTCGATGATGGAATCGGGCATGCTGTTGAGGGAGATAGCGTCGTCTCTGAGACACTCGGGACGTACACCAACGATAACTTCCTTGCCAATGTAATCCTGAAGTGCAGGGTTGTTGGACTTGTCTGCGGGAAGCTTAAGCTTGTTGTCGCCGAATACGATGTAAACGTCGCCGCCCTGCTGCTCAAGTGAGCAGAACAAGAAGTTCATCTGAGGTGTACCGATAAACTCAGCAACGAACTTGTTATCCGGATAATCGTAAAGGTTCTGAGGTGTAGCAACCTGCTGGATAAGACCGTCCTTCATAACAACGATTCTTGTAGCCATTGTCATAGCCTCTACCTGGTCGTGTGTTACGTAGATAAATGTTGTTCCGAGTCTCTTGTGGATCTTTGTGATCTCAGTTCTCATGGTTGCACGGAGCTTAGCGTCAAGGTTTGACAGAGGCTCGTCAAGAAGGAATACGGAAGGCTCACGAACGATAGCACGTCCAAGCGCAACTCTCTGCTTCTGACCACCGGAAAGAGCCTTAGGACGTCTGTCGAGAAGGTGCTGAATATCAAGAATTCTTGCAGCTTCTTCAACACGGCGCTTAATTGTCTCCTTGGGTACCTTGCGGAGCTTAAGTCCGAATGCCATGTTATCAAATACTGTCATGTGAGGATAAAGAGCGTAGTTCTGGAAAACCATCGCGATATCTCTGTCCTTAGGAGCGATGTCGTTGATAAGTCTTTCGCCGATGAAGAGTTCTCCTTCGGAAATCTCCTCAAGACCTGCGATCATACGAAGTGTTGTTGTCTTTCCGCATCCGGAAGGTCCAACGAAAATGATAAACTCCTTGTCTTTAACTTCAAGGCAGAAGTCCGATACAGCTGTAACGCCGCCGGGATACTTTTTATAGATGTGTTTAAAGGACAAACTTGCCATATTCTTTCTCTCCTTATACGCGTTCTACTTGAACTTATTTTTTTACTCCCCAATTATAGCAGAAAATCTTTAAAAATGGAAGAGTTTTTTTCTCCAAATTTTTATCTTTTTATTTGTACAACTTGCTCAAATATATGCCTTGTTTTTGTATTAAGGCAAAAACACGAAATTGTCATTTCTAATATATTAGAAACTCATTTTTCATTTACTTGCTTTACCCTCTTTTGAGGAGCCGTCCTTCATGGTAAGAGATATTCTTCCCTTATCCTTATCAACAGCAAGGACTGTTACGGTAACTCTGTCACCCACGGAAAGCACCTCGGAGGGATGCTTTATATATTTTGAGCATATCTGCGAGATGTGAACAAGCCCGTCCTGATGAACTCCGATATCCACAAAGGCTCCGAAGTCAATTACGTTTCTTACGACACCCGCCATTTTCATTCCGGGCTTCAGATCGTTCATGTCCATAACGTCCGCACGAAGCTCGGGCTCGGGGAGGCTGTCTCTCATGTCGCGTCCGGGCTTTTCAAGCTCTGCGATGATATCAACAAGAGTGGGCTCTCCGACCTCAAGCTCACGGCAGAGGGTGGGGATATCCTTCTTTATCTTCTTTGAAAGACCTTCAAGCACTCCGTTTCTCACGTCCTCGTCGGTGTATTCATATTTTGCGATTATAGCCTTGGCGATGGGATAGGACTCGGGGTGAACGCCGGTATTATCAAGTATCTCCGAGGAGGAGGATACTCTGAGGAAGCCTGCCGCCTGCTGATATGCCTTTGCTCCTATCTTCGGCACCTTAAGAAGCTGAGCGCGGGAGGTGAACTCGCCGTTTTCTTCTCTGTATTTTACGATATTCTTTGCCGCCGTTGCATTGATTCCCGAAATATAGGAAAGGAGCGAATGTGACGCGGTATTAAGGTCAACTCCCACACGGTTTACACAGTCCTCAACAACTCCCTCGAGGGCTTCGTTAAGGCGCGCGGGCTTCATATCGTGCTGATACTGACCAACACCGATGGAACGGGGCTCGATCTTTACAAGCTCCGCAAGGGGATCCTGTATTCTTCTTGCGATGGAAACCGCGCTTCTTTGTGTTACGTCAAAATCGGGGAATTCATCTGCCGCAAGCTTTGATGCGGAATATACGGAGGCTCCCGCCTCGGATACCATGGCGTATTTTACCTTACCGCCGTATTTCTTGATGGTTTCGGATATAAATATCTCGCTTTCCTTGGAGGCAGTACCGTTACCGATGGCAACCACGTCCACGGAATATTTATCAATAAGTGAGCAAACTATTCTTGCCGACTTTTCTGTTTCCTCACGGGGCTTTGTGGGATAAATGACCGCCGTATCAAGGACCTTACCCGTTTTATCCACCACCGCAAGCTTACAGCCCGTTCTGTAGCCGGGGTCAAGTCCGAGGACTGTCTTACCCTTGAGGGGTGCGCCCATGAGGAGCTTTGAAAGGTTCATGGAGAAATTCTTTATAGCGCCCTCCGATGCCTCGTCGAAAAGGTCGGAGCGTATCTCTCTTTCAATGGCAGGGGCGATGAGTCTGTCGTAGGAATCCACCATTGCCGCCACAACAAGCTCTCTTGTGGGGGACTCGTTTGCCGCAATTATCTCTCCGAAAAGGTAGTTGAGCACAAGGTCCTTTGACACCTCAACGGTAACCTTTAAGAAGTCCTCCTTCTCTCCTCTGTTGAGAGCAAGAACGCGGAAGCCGGGAATACCGGGCATTTTGCTTTCAAATTCATAATAGTTGGCGTATACGGAGTCCTCCTCCTTGGCATTCTTGGACTTAAGAAGTCCCCTCTCGAAGGTAAGCTTACGGATCATCTTACGGAACTCCGCATTATCGGAGATCATTTCCGCAATAATATCCTGCGCTCCCGCAATCGCTTCCTCGGCTGAATTTACGCCCTTTTCTTCATTTATATACTTATCTGCCTCTGCGTTTACGTCGCACACCTTGGGCTGATCGAAAATAAGATCGGCAAGACCCTGCAGTCCCTTTTCCTTGGCAACGGATGCTCTTGTTTTACGCTTGGGCTTAAAGGGACGGTAAATATCCTCAACCTCCGTAAGCGTCACAGCCTTTTCAAGAGCAGCGGCGATCTCATCGGTCATTACGCCAAGCTCAGTGATGGAGTGAGTTACCTCCTCCTTGCGCTTTTCAAGGCTTCTGAGGTATGTGAGCCTGTCAAAAAGCTCACGAAGGGTGGTATCGTCCATACCTCCCGTAACCTCCTTACGGTATCTTGAAATAAAGGGAATGGTATTTCCCTCGTCAATGAGCGCAACTGTTTTTTCAACAAGCTCTGCCTTCAGATTTTTTTCCTCGGCAAGTTTTTTAATAATATCCATTTACTGTATCTCCTTAATTACTCTGCAAACTTGATGGTTGTTATCACAACGTCCTCACAGGGCTGATCGTTCCATGAATTTGTAGGCACGCCCGCTATCATATCCACAATGTCCATACCCTCGGTAACGTATCCGAATGCGGCGTAGCTTCCGTCAAGGTGGGACTTATCCTTATGCATTATGAAAAATTGGCTTGATGCGCTGTTCATATCATCAGCTCTTGCCATTGAGATAACTCCTCTTTTATGAGCAAGTGTATTGTTTACTCCGTTTTTTGCAAACTCGCCCTTTATGGTGTCCGCCCTTCCGTAGGAGGTAAGAGTGGTATCTCCTCCCTGTATCATGAAATTATTGATAACTCTGTGGAATATGGTACCGTCATATGCACCCTCATTTATAAGCTTTTTGAAATTTTTCACAGTTATCGGCGCGTGCTCGGGCGTGAGCGTCACGTGTATCTCACCGTAATTTTCAACAACGATTATTACGTTATTGCTCCCCTCGGTATTGCCCTTAGAGCCTGAGCATCCGACAAGCATAAATATTGTTGCCGCGATCATTAAAACCGCTATAAATTTCTTCATTTGTTACACCTTCCTTCAACCTTTTTATTTTAACAGATTTTCCCTCCCTTGTCAAGAATTTATTAAAGGCTTTTATCGGGGAGGACGCTTTTTGAAAAAAGAACCCTCCCCGTACCCCTCCCGCAAAAACTTTAAATAAAAGGGTTTTTATACCATTTTAATTCGTGCCTCTGTTCGTTGTTTATTGTAGGGCGGTGGCTTGCTGCCGCCGAAAAAATCATATAAAACGGGAGGACGGTGCTCCCCTCCCGCAAATATCCGACCTTTTGCGATAAAACGGGAGGCGAAACGCCTCCCCTACAGGTGCACCAACAAATTTCGGCAGAGAGATTGTTTTCTCTGCCGAGTTGTGGTATAATGGGTTTAGCAAAAGCCTCCCTCCGAAAGGGAGGTGGGACGGCGTAGCCGTGACGGAAGGAGCCTGCGTAATTTTGGGTTTGTGCTAACTTTATTGTAACGCACTCTCCCTCAGTCGCTTCGCGACAGCCTTCGGCCCTGGTCGCAAGCACAGCTTGCTTCCCGCTTTGGCTAAAAATATGCCACCGGCATATTTTCTTAACGCGTCGCGCCCACCCGGAGGGAGCCTATGGACGCGCCCGTGCGTCTTTACAAGGGGTATGGGCTAAGCCCTGTGCCTTTGTAATACAAAGGCGAAACTGGCGATAAAACAAAACGATAAATAAGAATTTGAAAGAGGTATTATATAGATGAACGATAATAAAAAGTTGTCAAAAGATACTTTTAATCTGCAGGCAACAACATATGATATAGATAAAAACGGAGCACACGCAAGAACACTATATCCGCACATTATAGATAAATTATCAGATATATCGTTTGATAATGTGCTTGATGTGGGCTGTGGTACAGGTGAAATCTTAAATACTATTAAAAACATATACCCTGCTGTTTCGCTATACGGAATAGATATCTCAAAAGAAATGTTAAAAAAGTCAAAAGAGAAATTGTTGAATACTGCAGAATTATCTCTTGGGGATGCCGAGCATTTACCATATGAACATGGTAAATTTGATTTGCTGATGTGTACTGATAGTTTTCATCACTATCCTAATCCGCAGAAAGCGATGGAGGAATTCCATAGAGTACTGAAAACTGACGGTCATATACTATTGGCTGATTTTTGGAAGCCTTTCCCTGTTCGCCAGTTGATGAACATTTTTATTCCATTCAGTAATGAGGGGGATGTTAAAGTTTATTCTAAAAAA
>JAZQRT010000141.1:0-12915 GCA_045629725.1 Eubacteriales bacterium
CCTTTTTTGTAAAAAAGGTTGGACCAAAAAACTTTAATAAAAGAACTTTTATTAAACACAAACTTTTATTAAACACATACTAAACGAAAAAAAGATCCTTTCAAAAGTTTTTGAGGGGCTCTTAGGGTATCTTTTTACAAAAAAGCTACCCTAAGAGAAAAAAGAAGGTGAAAAAATGTCAGATTCAAAAAAGACCACCGATAAGGTGAAAACTGTAAATACAAGAACTACCGAAACGGTTAAAAATCCCAAGGCATCGAAATCCTCCGAAAAAAAGACGAGGGCGTCAGGAAAGGTATCGACAGAGGTCGAGGCGATGATAGCTTCGGAGAAAAAGAAAAAAAGAGGTGCCACCGTTCTTGCGGTCATAAGCTGTGTTTTGGCATCGCTGATACTCATATACTGCGTTGTAGACCTTTCAGCTCCTCTTTTTTTTGCTGAATTTTATAAGGATGCAAAAAAATCCGTGAAGATACCGGGACTTAACGAGGCGTTTGTTCCTCAAGGATTTGCGTACAGCGAGGCTCTCGGTTCATATCTTGTCTGCGGATATATGTCAAATTCCGAGCAATCGAGAATATATGTAGTTGACGATGACGGCGAGTATAAAGAAATTCGCTTGAAGAAGGAAAACGGTGATAATTATACAGGTCATGCAGGCGGTATATCCTGTAACGGCAGTGACGTATATATCAGCAACAACAAGAAGATATTTTATCTCAGCGCAGAAACCCTTAAAAACGCAAAGGATCTTGAAAGCGTGGCTTTTGAAGGCTCTTTCGACGTACCCTGCCGTTCCTCCTTTACCTTCTGTGATGAGGAAATGCTCTGGGTTGGAGAGTTTTATACCGATGGCTATAACACGGACGTTACTCACAAGCTTGGTACTGCGGACGGAGAGCACAATGCCTTCATTTTCGGATATAAGCTTGATGAAAACGGAGATTTTGGTGTTGGAAACACCGAAATGCCCGACGTGGTATATTCCGTATGCGATAAGGTGCAGGGAATGTGTATGACACAGGGAGGCAAAGTTGTTCTTTCCACCTCCTATGGACTTGCAAATTCAGAGCTTAAGATATACGACGTGTCAAATGCCACCAAATTGCAATACAAATACAATGACAATATACTTCCGTTATATGTGCTTGACAGCACGTGTATGGAAAAAACGGTGGTAATGCCCCTTGGCAGTGAGGACATTGATATACACAACGGCAAGGTTATAATCGGGTTTGAATTTGCCGCAAAGAAATTTGGCGGAGGACTTCTTCCCTTTGCTATTGAAAATATAATGCTTTATACGGTAGAAAAATGAGTAAAAAGATAAGACTTGAAAGCTATTCGGATGGTGAGCTTATGCTGTCCGAGGAGTATGAAGGTACCTGCGAAAAAAAAGGCCGTTATCTTCGATATGAATATAGGGACAAAGATGGCGCGCCCACTCATATGGTAGTGTGTCTTGACGATCAGGGGCTTTACAGACTTGAATCCAACGGCGAAAGAAAAATCACAATAAATTGTTCGGATGGCATGGGCAAGGCGGTGCTTTCGATCGGAGCTCATTCTATCGAGGGGGTTGTTTTGGGATTTAAGTCAAATGTTATTGAAAAAACAATGACCTATAAAACGGAAATCTGTTATGTGCTTTCCTTTGCACAAGGTCAAAAAACTCGGACAAGGCTGATAATTGAGGCGGAAAAATGAAGAATCTTATAACGGGCAGTGATTTTATAAATCTCTGTAAAAAGAACACTCTGTCGGGGGGATATTTATTCTTTGATGATGAGGAATACATGAAGCTTCATTGTATTTCAAGAGCAAAGAAGACAATTCTTGATCCCGATACGGCTGACTTTAACTATATTAAGATAGATTGTGAAGAAACCAAGAACTGGTTTGATCTTCTCGGAGAAGCTCTGGATACGCCCCCTGTGTTCGCAGAAAAGAAGCTTGTGATAGTTGATGATTTTAGGGCAAAGGGCTTTGATGGCGAGGATGAATTCTGGGAGATTTTGCCTGCGATCGAGGGTATGGAAGACACAGTGGTTATATTTTCTGCGGATAATGAATTTGATTTCGGCAGACTTCCCAAAACGCCCTCCTCTCTGTATAAGAAGCTTGCGGCGCATCTGACACCTGTAAGATTTGAAAGAGAGGGAGCTGCAAGGCTCAACACTTGGGTTGCAAAAAGATTTGCATCTGAGGGTATACTTTGCGATGCTTTGTGCGCCAAGGCTATGGTCGACTATGTCAGTCCCGATATGGCAAGTCTTGCGTCCGAATGTGAGAAAATGACCTGCTATATAAAATCTATCGGAGAAAATAAGGTTTTAGAGGATTATATATACAAGGTGTGTGTTCCCATGAAAATAGAAGGCGAGTTTGATCTTTCAAACGCACTTCTTGAGGGGGATTTTGCAAGATGCATCGAGCTTGTAATTTCAATGAAAAGACGTAAGGAGCGTCCTGAGATGGTTTATACTCAGATCAGCTCTTACGTTTCGAATATGTACACCGTCAAGGTCTTTCATGATGCGGGAAATACCAAAAGCGAGATCGCAAAGAAAACGGGAATACATGAATACCGTGTGGGAATGTATCTTTCGGCAATTGACCGACGCAGGATCAGCGCTAAAAGGCTGGGAAACCTTCTTGAAAAATGCTCTGAGGCGGACAGACGGATAAAAGCCACAAATCTTGATAGCTTCGCGGTAATTGAAAAGCTGATCTGTGAGGTGTGCGGCTAAATGGAAAAGCTTAGGATAAAATATCCCTGCATCGTTGAGGGAAAGTATGATAAAATAAAGCTGGATTCGGTGATCGATGGAAAGATCATACCCACAAACGGCTTTGGTGTGTTTTCTGATAAGGAAAAAAGAGAGATGTTTCGTTCCCTTGCGAAGAAAACGCCCATTATTGTGGCAACGGACTCGGACGGAGCGGGGCTTGTCATAAGAAATTATATGAAGTCCATTATTCCGAAGGATAGACTTTTTCACGTTTATATTCCCGAGGTAAAGGGCAAGGAAAAACGGAAAACGGAGTATTCGAAGGCAGGGACCCTCGGTGTTGAGGGAATGGACGCCGCGTTGCTGCGTGAACTTTTTGCCCCTTATGCGGAGGAAGAGCCGATAAAGATGGATGCCCTTACAAAAACAGACCTCTATCTGTGGGGTCTTTCCGGTGGGGAGGGGAGCGCAGAGAAGAGGAAAGCGCTGTGCCGTCAGTTGTCGTTGCCCACAAACCTGTCTGCAAACGCATTTCTTGAGGTAATCGATCTGTTATATGACAGAGAATATGTGGAAAATATTATTAAAAGCTTATAACCCCCTTGACAAAAGGTGAAAAATGAGGTATAATCCTTTCATTGATTTATCAATACTTTAAGGACATGTGGGCAAGATCACGAAAGGTACAGAGAATGATCTCATAGGCTGAAAGGATCATCGTTGTTCGCCTTACCCGTACCACCTTGAGGGGAAATTTAATACCAACGAGTGAAACCATCGGGTGGAACCGTGGGGAAGTTATGTTTTTTCCTCACCCCGACAAAGCCAAGTGCCTTGTCGAGGTGAGTTTTTATTTTACTAATAGGAGATGAAGAAAATGAAGATCGAAATCAGAGAAAAGACCTTCGAGCTTGAGGAAGGCTCAAGCGCATACGATGCCCTTAAAGCGGCAGAGCTTATTTCAAAAGAAGTAATAGCGGCAAAGGTGAACACAGCTGCTACCGCACTTACTCATAAATTACAGGACGGTGATACCGTAGACACACTTACCTTTGCAGATGACGAAGGAAAGCGTATTTTCCGTCATACAGCGTCCCACATTCTTGCGCAGGCAGTAAAAAGACTTTATCCCGAGGCGAAGCTTACGATCGGTCCTGCGGTTGATAACGGATTTTACTACGATTTTGATTCAGAGGTTACCTTTGGAGCCACAGAGCTTGCGGCAATTGAAAAGGAAATGACAAAGATCGTAAAGGAAAATCTTAAGATCGAGCGTTTCGTGCTTCCCAGAGAAGAAGCGCTCCGACTTGTCAAGGAAATGAATGAGCCTTATAAGGTGCTTCTTATTGAGAGAATCCCCGAGGGCGAGGAGGTATCTTTCTACCGTCAGGGAGATTTTGTTGATCTTTGCGCAGGACCCCACCTTTTTGCAACAGGAGCGGTAAAGGCTGTTAAGCTCACATCTTGTACAGGTGCATATTGGGAGGGTAAGTCCGAGAATAAGATGCTCCAGAGAATCTACGGAACCGCATTCCCCACAAAGCCTGAGCTTGAAGCGCACCTCAAGGCGATTGAAGAAGCGATCAAGCGCGATCATAACAAGATCGGCCGCGAGCTTGAGTATTTCACCACCTCCGATGTGATCGGACAGGGACTTCCCATTCTCCTTCCCAAGGGAGCAAAGGTTGTACAGACACTTCAGAGATTTGTTGAGGACGAGGAAGCACGCCGCGGATGGCAGCTTACAATGACACCTCTTATGGCAAAGTCCGATCTTTATAAAATTTCCGGACACTGGGATCATTACCTTGACGGTATGTTCGTAATGGGCGATCCTCAGGATGCGGATTGTATGGCGCTCCGCCCCATGACGTGCCCCTTCCAGTATCAGGCATATCTCAGCCGTGCGCGTTCATACCGTGACCTGCCCCTCCGTTACAACGAAACCTCAACGCTTTTCCGTAACGAAGCTTCGGGAGAAATGCACGGACTTATAAGACTACGTCAGTTCACGATTTCCGAAGGACATCTTATGTGTACACCCGAGCAGCTTGAGGAAGAATTCAAGGGATGTCTTGAGCTTGCAGTATATATGCTCAAGAGCGTTGGACTTTATGAGGATGTTTCTTACAGATTCTCACAGTGGGATCCTGATAACCGTGAAAAGTATATCGGAACCGAGGAGCAGTGGAACGAGGCACAGGGCACAATGAAGAAGATCCTTGACGATCTCGGACTTACCTACAAGATAGGTATTGGAGAGGCTGCATTCTACGGACCTAAGCTTGATATCCAGATCAAGAACGTATTCGGCAAGGAAGATACGCTTATTACGATTCAGGTAGACCAGCTTCTTTCCAAGCAGTTTGGCATGGAATATACTGACCGCGACGGTGAAAAGAAGAATCCCTATATCATTCACCGTACTTCCATCGGATGCTATCAGAGAACACTTGCCCTTATAATTGAAAAGTTCGGCGGTGCCCTTCCTATCTGGCTTGCACCCACACAGGTTAAGGTTCTTCCCATTGGAGGAGAGCAGCATGATTATGCAGAGGAGATAGGCAAGAAGATGTCAGCCCTTGGAATGAGAGTTGAGGTCGATACAAGAAACGAGAAGATCGGATATAAGATCCGTCAGGCTCAGCTTGAAAAGGTTCCCTATATGCTCATCGTTGGCGCAAAGGAACAGGAAACAGGATGTGTTGCCCCCAGAGCGCGCAAGGCGGGAGACCTCGGAGCAATGCCTGTGGATGAATTTATTGCAAAGGCAAAGCGCGAGATCGACGAGAAGTACATTGATCTTGAATAATTTATAGTTATTGTCCCTCGGTAAAACGGGGGACAATTTTCTTTTCATGTTTAATTCTTTGTGTGGGGCAGGATATGACGATGTTGTATACGGAATGAATATTCTTTCATAATGTAGATTAAATATTCACTCGTGCATAATGGCGATAAAATGCTTTGAATGACTTAATGGAAGCATAATTGACTCGAGAAGAAGCAAGGTGCACAATTAAACGTATTGGATTTGAGGAAAAATATGTGCAAAACCGAAAAAATGAGGAAATTTCAAAAAACACTTGCATTTTTATTCATTCAGTTGTATAATTCATAGGACACTTAATTTGGAAAGATGTTTCTTCAAATAAGGAAGAAACGATAAGGATAGTAATGAAAAAGGTATTTATAGACGGAAGAGTCGGTACAACCGGACTCAGAATATATGAAAGACTTGAAGCAAGAAACGATATAGAGCTCATTGTCCTTGAGGAAGAAAAGAGAAAGGATGCAGGGGCAAGAGCTGAAGCGATAAATTCCTCGGACGTTTCATTTTTGTGTTTACCCGATGCGGCGGCAATTGAGGCAGTTGGAATGGTTGAAAATCCGAATACGGTAATAATCGATACCTCTACCGCACACAGAACGAACCCCGAATTTGCATACGGATTTGCAGAGCTTTCCGAGGATTTTGAAAATAAGATAAAAAACAGCAAGAGAATAGCGGTGCCCGGATGCCATGCGAGCGGTTTCATAGCGCTTACGTACCCCCTTATCGCAGCGGGAATCATGGATAAGAGTGTGGGGCTTACATGTCACTCTCTTACAGGATATAGCGGCGGCGGAAAGAAAATGATAGAGCAATATCAGGATGCGGAGAGATCCTTCCTGCTTGGCGCTCCCCGTCAGTACGGACTTACTCAGGAGCATAAGCATCTGAAGGAGATGAAGGGCATTACAGGTCTTGAAAGCGCACCTCTTTTTTGTCCTATAGTTGCAGATTTTTATAGCGGAATGCTTGTAACAGTGCCGATATTTGCAAAGGATGTCAAGGGTAGTGTTGAGGATATCAAAGAGATCTATAAAAATACATATAATACCGAGATCGTAAAGTATAATGGAAATATGTCCGAGGAAGGCTTTATGTCGGCGGCGGCGCTTACCGGTAAGGATTCAATGGAAGTTGGAGTTTTCGGAAACAGCGATAGAATGATACTCGTTGCGAGATACGATAATCTCGGGAAGGGCGCGTCAGGTGCGGCGATAGAAAACTTGAATATAGTTCTGGGGTGTGATAAAACCCTTGGACTTGAATTATAATTTATAAAGTGAGAAAAAGAAAGTATGATAAATATAGTAAGTGGCGGAGTAACCGCAGCAAAGGGCTTTAAGGCAAACGGTATACATTGCGGTATACGAAAAAACAGAACAAAGAGGGATCTTGCGCTGATATACAGTGAAGTACGTGCTTCAGCAGCATCGGTTTATACTACAAATCTTGTAAAGGGCGCACCTCTTACGGTGACTAAAAATAATATAGCGGACGGTTATGCACAGGCGATAATATGTAACAGCGGAAATGCCAATACATGTAATGCAAACGGAATTGAGATCGCAGAGGGTATGTGTGCGCTTCTTGGCGATGCCATCGGAATTCCCGCAAGTGACGTTGTAGTAGCATCCACAGGCGTTATCGGTCAGCCTCTTGATATTGCTCCGATTAAAATCGGCATGGCATCTCTCGTTGAAGGGCTTTCATATGAGGGATCCGAGGCGGCAGCCGAGGGCATAATGACTACGGACACTGTTAAAAAAGAGATCGCAGTAAGCTTCGAGGTAGGCGGAAAGGTATGTACACTTGGCGGAATTGCAAAGGGCTCGGGAATGATACATCCCGATATGGCAACGATGCTCGTGTTCATCACTACAGACGCTGCGATCAGTCCCGAAATGCTTCAGAAGGCTCTTTCAACAGATATCAAAAACACCTTCAATATGGTAAGTGTTGACGGAGATACATCCACAAACGATATGGTCACGGTTCTTGCAAACGGAATGGCAGGAAACAAGATGATAGAATCCGAGGGTGAGGATTTCGAGGTCTTTATGAAGGCACTGAATACAGTAACCGTTGCACTTTGCAGAATGATCGCAGGGGATGGAGAGGGCGCCACAAAGCTCCTTGAATGCCGAGTTGACGGTGCAAAGACTGTTCCTGTTGCAAAAGCAGTAGCGAAGAGCGTGATCTGCTCATCGCTCACAAAGGCGGCAATGTTCGGTGCAGATGCAAACTGGGGACGTGTGCTTTGCGCTATCGGTTATAGCAAGGCGGGAGTAGACGTAACAAAGGTTGACGTTTCCTTCAGATCGGCGGCAGGACAGGTTGACGTATGCCGCAACGGTGCGGGAATTGAATTTTCCGAGGATGAAGCTAAGAAGGTGCTCTTGGAGCGCGAGATCGAAATTATCATAGGACTTAACGACGGTGACGGCAGTGCTGTTGCTTGGGGTTGCGATCTTACCTATGATTACGTTAAGATCAACGGAGATTACAGAACTTAATAGGCAAAAGGATATAAAATCATGATACTCACAAAGGATATTACGAACGCCCTCAGAGCTGAGATACTCACTCAGGCGCTTCCTTATATACAGAATTACAATAATAAAATCGTTGTAGTCAAATACGGCGGCAATGCAATGGTCAGCGAAAAGCTTAAGGAACAGGTTATGGAAGACGTTGTGCTTTTGTCACTAGTCGGTGTTAAGGTCGTACTTGTTCATGGCGGCGGTCCCGAGATCAACGATATGTTGGGAAGGATCGGAAAAAAATCTGAGTTTGTAAACGGACTCAGAGTTACGGATAAAGAAACTGTTGAAGTGGTACAGATGGTGCTTGCGGGCAAGGTAAATAAGTCCCTTGTAAACTATCTTGGCACCAAGGGCGGAAAAGCCATGGGTATTTCGGGAATTGACGGTCATCTTATTGAGGCAGAGATCAAAAACGAAGCTCTCGGATACGTAGGAAAGATTACAAAGGTAAATGTTGAGCCCATCACTGACCTGCTTGAAAAGGGATATATTCCCGTTGTATCAACTGTTGCTTGTGATAAGAATGGTAACGCATATAATGTGAATGCAGATACCGCGGCATCAAGGATTGCAGGTGCTCTCGAAGCAGAGTGTCTTATCAGCATGACAGACATTGAGGGAGTACTCAAAAACAAGGAGGATCCTTCATCTCTCATTCCCATTATAGATATTGCAGATGCTTCACGTCTTTTTGACGAGGGTATTATCTCGGGCGGAATGATCCCGAAGGTTGAATGTTGCATTGATGCCATTCGTCACGGTGTGAAAAAGGTGTTTATTATGGACGGAAGAATTCCTCATGCTATCCTTGTTGAAATGCTTACGGATGAAGGAGCAGGAACAATGGTAGTTGCGGATAAGAATATAATAGGCTCGAAAAAATTGGGAAAGAAGTTTTAAAATGAATACTTTTGATAGGGATAAAAAATATATTGCGGGTACCTATGGACGCTTTCCTTTGGAAATTGTTAGCGGTAAAGGATCGCTTGTATACGATGAAAACGGCAAGGAATACGTTGATTTTGGAACAGGAATTGCGGTAAATACCTTTGGAGTTTCCGATGACGAGTGGGTAAAGGCAGTTACTGTCCAGCTTGCGAAATGTCAGCATACCTCAAATCTTTATTATTCCGAGCCCTGCGCCAAGCTTGCCGAGGAGCTTTGTCTTCGTACAGGCATGAAAAAGGTGTTTTTCGGTAATTCGGGAGCAGAGGCAAACGAATGTGCCATCAAGGTTGCAAGAGCTTATGCGGCAGATAAAAAGGGAAAAGATACTTATAAAATAATCACATTCAAGAATAGCTTCCACGGCAGAACCATCACAACTCTTGCCGCAACGGGACAGGACGTGTTCCATCAGGATTTTACTCCTCTCACCGAAGGCTTTTTGTACGCAGAGGTAGGCGATATTGACGGCGTAAAGAAGCTTTGCGAAGAAAACAAGGTTGCTGCCATCATGTTTGAGCCTGTTCAGGGCGAGGGCGGAGTAATGCCCATGCCTCAGGATTTCGTGACAGAGCTTGCAAAGCTTGCAAAAAAAGAAGATATACTAATTATTGTTGATGAGGTTCAAACCGGTAACGGCAGAACGGGTGAGCTTTACGGATATATGAATTACGGAATTACTCCCGATGTTGTTACTACCGCAAAGGGACTTGGCGGCGGACTTCCTATTGGAGCTTGTATGATGGGCGAAAAGACGGAGTATGTTTTGGGAATTAGCAAGCATGGCTCGACCTTTGGTGGAAATCCCGCGGCGTGTGCAGGTGCTCTCAACGTTCTTTCGAGAATTGATGATGCTCTCCTTAAAGACGTAAGGGCAAAGTCTGAATATATCTTCAAGAGCCTTGAGGGTAAAGAGGGCGTTATTTCCGTGTCGGGAATGGGACTCATGATCGGAATTAAAACCAAAAGAGATGCAAATGAAGTGATTTCGGAGCTTCGTGACGAGGGTGTACTTGTTATCAAGGCAAAGGATAAGGTAAGACTTCTTCCGGCTCTTAACATTCCTATGGAGCTTCTTGAAAAATCACTTGAGATAATGTGCAAAATTTTTGCAAAATGAAGAGGTAATTAATATGAATTTAAAAGGGAAAAGCTTTTTGAAGCTTCTTGATTTCACTCCCGAGGAGATTTCGGGACTTATAGATCTTGCCGCAGAGCTTAAGGCAAAGAAAAAGGCAGGAATTGTTCATGATACCTGCCGTGGCAAAAATATTGCTCTTATTTTTGAAAAAACAAGTACAAGAACACGTTGCAGCTTTGAGGTTGCGGGGTATGATTTGGGAATGGGTGTGACGTACCTTGACCCCACAGGGTCTCAGATAGGCAAAAAAGAAAGTATTGCCGACACAGCCCGTGTCCTCGGACGTATGTATGACGGTATTGAGTACCGCGGATTTGGTCAAGAGATCGTGGAGGAGCTTGCAAAATATGCAGGTGTCCCTGTTTGGAACGGACTTACAAATGAGTTCCATCCTACACAGATCCTTGCAGACTTCCTTACAATAAAAGAGCATTTTGGTGCACTTTCGGGTATAAAGCTTGTCTATATGGGTGACGCAAGATATAATATGGGTAATTCCCTCATGGTGGGCTGCGCAAAGATGGGAATGCATTTTGTTGCTTGTGCGCCTAAAAAGTATTTTCCTGACGAGGCTCTTGTAAATGAGTGTCTTGAAATTGCAAAGGAAACGGGAGCGGTTCTTGAATTTATTGAGGATACCTCCGAGGCGACGAAGGGTGCAAACGTTATCTACACCGATGTATGGGTATCTATGGGTGAGCCGGCAGAGGTTTGGAAAGAGAGAATAAGCGACCTTCTTCCTTACCGTGTTGACAGCAAGATCATGGAAAATGCCGCTGAGGGAGCTGTATTTATGCACTGTCTTCCCGCATTCCATGATGCAAAGACCGTTATCGGTAAACAGATCGGTGAAGAATACGGTCTTGATTGCCTTGAGGTTACAAACGAGGTGTTCGAAAGTCCTGCTTCCATCGTATTTGATGAAGCGGAAAACAGAATGCATACCATAAAAGCTGTTATGGCGGCAACGCTTTAATTTTCATCTAAGAGGAACTTGGGAAAAAAAGTTCCTCTTTTTTTAGAGCAAAATGAAAATTTATGTTGATTTTATTTATGCATTTATACGTCATTTGTGATAAAAGCTAAAACTCTAGTAGACGGAAACATCATGTTCTTTTTGCTAAAAACTAAAAACGAAATCAACTTTCTAAAATAAATTCAAAAATCCTATTGATTTTTAAGAAAAAATATGTTATTATACTAAGCGGTGTTAGCCGGTGTGATGGAATTGGCAGACGTGCTGGACTCAAAATCCAGTCCTGGCGACAGGGTGCGGGTTCGACCCCCGCCACCGGCACCAAGATCGACATTCTTCGTTTGAAGAGTGTCGATTTTTGTTTTGACGTAAAGTTGACCCTGCAAATCATAAACAAAATAATAAAACCGAACTCATATTTTGAGCTCGGTTTTTGTATTTTATTAAACTGTTTTGTTATTTTTCTTTTTTTCAACAATTCCTTTGACCCAATTTATAATGAATTTAATATTCATAAGCCCATAGGCTGCTGCGATAATTGGGAATGTTGTAAGCAGGTAGAAATAGGGGTATGGAAGAATGCTCCAGAAGAATTCCAGAGCGGGATTGCCGCAGGGACCGGGTGTGAACATGTAGTCTACGTCAGGTATGATGGGCTCGCCGTAGATGTTTGTAAGCTCGTGAACTGTAATGTAATTGTTTACCCAAAGATTTACAAAATGAGCGAGGGTGTAAATCGCAAAGGTGATACCGACGCTGGGAAGTATGTACTTGGGGTGAGTTTTTACAATGCCGAATTTGATGAGCAGGAACGGAATGCAAAGCTCAAAGGTATGTGCAAAGAAATAGCAAGCGAAAACCATGCTGAATATTCTGTAATCTGCCTGAAACGTATTGAAGATCAGAGCAAAGCATGCGCCAAGGCTATAAAGAGGAAGCATGTTTCCGAGAACCTTGCTTTTGGTAAGTATAAGAATGGGTAGGAGAAGTGCGTTTATTGCGCACATATGAAGGGGAAGATACTCAAGATACGTGGTCTGAGAGCCCCATACGAAAAAGCTGTAAAACACGGAGGTGGGTCCCCAAAGTGAGCAAATGAAAAGAACGATGCGCTGTGTCTTTTCACTTCTGTTTCTGAGTGTAAAGTAAAGTGTGAGGGGGAGGATAACGAGCGAGAAAACGAGAGTGATGATGTGAAGGGTCGAAAACGAACCCCACTGAATTTCTAATAACTTATCCATTTTTTTCTCCATTATAATAAAATTTAATTTGTAAAACCAAGGCATTATAACATAAACCTAAATCCAGGTCAATGGATAATATTATAAATAAATTGGTTTCTAATTGTAATTAATGGTGAAAATAGATAAAAACGACATTTTTCTCAAAAAAACGGCAGAGCTTATGCTCATGCCGCTTTTTGAATATTGTTAGTATGCGCAAACCACAACAGTATCAAGAGTCGCAAATGCCTCGTCCTCAAGCTCCTGAATGTTAAGACGTTTTTCTTGTTCTATAACCTTTTCAAGATCGGGGCGGGTTTTGGGATGCTTGGGAGTAAATACTGTGCAGCAATCCTCATAAGGGAGAATGGAGGTATCAAAGGTGCCGATCTTACGTGCGATCTCGATGATCTGCTCCTTGTCCATACCGATGCAGGGGCGAAAAACAGGGAGATTTACTGCGTTATCGGTAACACCAAGAAGTCGGAGGCCAAGCGGTCTTAGGAAGACAAGACTCACTGA
>JAZQRT010000142.1:0-4315 GCA_045629725.1 Eubacteriales bacterium
AGATCGGTACCGATTATAAGCTCTTCAATTAGTACGGTGCTCCCGATGCTGAAAGAGTTATCGTTGCTATGGGCTCCGTATGTGACGTTGCTGAGGAAGTTATCGACTACATGGTAGCTCAGGGCGAAAAGGTTGGTCTTGTTAAGGTTCGTCTTTACAGACCCTTCCGTGCTGATAAGCTTATTGCTGCTATCCCCGCAACATGTAAGAAGATCGCAGTTCTTGACAGAACAAAGGAACCCGGTGCTCTCGGTGAGCCCCTTTACCTTGACGTTGTTACAGCTCTTGCTGCAAACGGCGTTACAGGCATCAAGGTAGTTGGCGGTAGATACGGTCTCGGTTCCAAGGATACACCTCCTGCATCTATCTTTGCAGTATTTGAAAACCTCGCAAGTGACACACCTAAGGGACCCTTCACAATGGGTATCGTTGACGACGTTACAGGTCTTTCTCTTGATGAAAAGCCCTGCCCCGATACAGCAGCTGCAGGCACAATCGCTTGTAAGTTCTGGGGTCTTGGAGGCGATGGTACTGTTGGTGCTAACAAGAACTCCATCAAGATCATCGGTGACCACACCGACAAATACATTCAGGCATACTTCCAGTATGACTCCAAGAAGACTTCCGGTATCACCATTTCTCACCTCCGCTTCGGTGATGCACCCATCAAGTCTCCTTACTACATCAACAAGGCTAACTTCGTTGCTTGTCACAACTCCGCTTACCTCAAGAAGTATGACATGATCTCCGACGTTAAGCCCGGAGGTACATTCCTTCTTGACTGTGCTTGGTCCGTAGATGAGCTCGATGCACATCTTCCCGGCAAGGTTAAGGCTTATATCGCTAACAACAACGTTAAGTTCATCATTATCGACGCTACAACCATCGCTACAAAGCAGATCGGTAACGCGAAGGTTAAAAACACAGTTCTTCAGTCCGCATTCTTCTCTCTTGCTAATATCCTTCCCAAGGATGAAGCTATCGAGTACATGAAGAAGGCTGCATACAAGTCCTACATCAAGAAGGGACAGGCTATCGTTGACCTCAACTATGCCGCTATCGACGCAGGTGCAGACGCTTACGTTGAGGTTGCAGTTCCCGAATCATGGAAGACATGCACAGACGATACAACAAAGAAGGTATTCAAGAGCGGACGCTCTGACCTTGAAAGCTTCGTAAACAATATCGTTGCTCCCACAAACTCAATGGCAGGCGACAGTCTCCCCGTATCCGCATTCAAGGATTACGTTGACGGTACATTCCCTCAGGGCTCTACCGCTTCCGAAAAGCGCGGAGTTGCTGTTTATGTTCCCCAGTGGAATCCCGAAGCGTGTATCCAGTGTAACAACTGTGCATTTGTATGTCCTCACGCTTGTATCCGTCCTTTCGCTATGACAGAGGAAGAGGCTGCAAACGCACCCGCAGCAACAAAGTTCGCTGCAAAGCCCGTTGTTAAGACAAACTACAAGTTTACAATGGCTGTATCCCCTGCTGACTGTATGGGATGTACTCTTTGTGTTAAGGCTTGTCCTGTAAACAACAATCCTAAGCTCGGAACACCTATCGAGATGGTTCCCGCCGCTACACAGGCAGACCAGCAGGCTCCTTGGGACTATGCAGTTGCTAACGTTTCCGAAAAGCCCGAGCTCATCAATACAACAGTTAAGGGCTCACAGTTCAAGCAGCCCCTCCTTGAGTTCTCCGGCTCTTGCGCAGGATGTGCTGAAACATCATACGCTCGTCTTATCACACAGCTCTTCGGTGAGAGAATGTATATCTCCAACGCTACAGGTTGTTCATCCATTTGGGGTGGCTCCGCTCCCGCAACTCCTTACACAGTAAATAAGGAAACAGGTAAGGGTCCCGCTTGGGCTAACTCACTCTTTGAGGATAACGCAGAGCACGGTTTGGGTATGTCCGTTGGTCAGAAGGCTCTCCGTGACAGAGTGATCGGTTACGTTCGCGAAATGGCTGAACAGGTATCCGAGGATAAGAAGCCCGTATTCGAGGCTTACCTCAACACAGTAAACGACGGTAAAGCAAACGGCAAGGCTACAGAAGACCTTGTTAAGCTCCTTGAAGCTTGTCCTTGCGACAATCCTCTCAAGGCAAAGATCCTTGCAAACAAGGATTACCTCTCCAAGAAGTCCGTATGGATCTTCGGTGGTGACGGATGGGCATATGACATCGGCTTCGGCGGACTTGACCACGTTCTTGCTTCCGGTGAAGACGTAAACATCATGGTATTCGATACTGAGGTTTACTCCAACACAGGCGGACAGGCTTCCAAGTCTTCTCAGATCGGTCAGGTTGCTCAGTTCGCAGCGGCAGGTAAGGCAATCAGCAAGAAGAACCTTGCAGAGATCGCTATGTCCTACGGCTACGTATACGTTGCACAGATCGCTATGGGTGCTGATATGAACCAGACTCTTAAAGCTCTTACAGAGGCTGAGGCATATCCCGGACCTTCTCTCGTGATTGGTTACGCTCCTTGTGAAATGCACGGAATCAAGGGAACAATGCAGAACTGCCAGCTCGAAATGAAGAGAGCCGTTGAGGCAGGTTACTGGCAGATGTTCAGATTCAACCCCACTGCTGATAAGAAGTTCGTGGTTGACTCCAAGGCTCCTACTGCAAGCTACGTTGACTTCATCAAGTCCGAAAACCGTTATGCTCGTCTTGCTCAGTCCTTCCCCGAAAGAGCAGCTGAACTCTTTGAAAAGGCTGACCTTGCTGCAAAGGCTAAGTACGACAAGTTCCTTAAGCTTGAAAAGCTCTACGGCGACGAGGAATAATCCTTAAAAAATAAACTTTATATGGTTTAAATAAACCGCTCCCCATTGGTCACGATCAATGGGGAGCTTGTTTTTATATTTTTTGCAAAATTACATTGAATAATATTCTTACGAGATTCCAAACGCGAAAAATCGCGTTTGATCCTCCCAAAGGTCGGATTTCGACATCGTCCCGCAGGACACCGAAGGTGTCATCCTGAGCCTGTCGAACTTTTGGAGCTTTGCTCCAAAAAGCACGTGGTGTAACCGAAGTGGGATCTCGGCGGGACTTCGCTCAGAATGACACGCAAGAATGTCGCAAAAAACAGACAAACATTAGACTTTTGATGCACCAAAGCCATTTGTTTTATCTTCATCGTTTTCCGACATATCCTTGATCACCGAGGTCACGATCACCGCAAAAAACGGTGCAAGGATCACACCCGCAATACCAAAAGCAACATAACCCATATAGGCAGAAATTAGCGTTATAAGAGGCGAAAGTCCCACGTTCCTCCCGATAAGGCGCGGTTCAATAAGCTGGCGCAGGAATAAAATAATAAGATATAACAAGATAAGTCCCACACCCTTGAAGGTATTTCCCGTACATAAGGAAATTATACCCCAAGGAGCAAGTACCGTACCCACACCGAGAATAGGAAGCATGTCAATAAATGATATAACAAAGGCAAGAAGAATAAAATATTCAATATCAAGTATTAAAAAACCGATACAAAGTATGATAAATACGATAAAAAGCATAACACCCATTGACAAAAGATAGCGCTTGATGTAACGGACAAAAAGATTCTTGCAATAGTAAAGCACCGCCAAAAGAGCTTTGGGAAGAAGCTTTACAAAATTATTTCCGCCTTTTCCGTAGCTTTTTATAAAATAATAGGTGGAAAAGATCATGGCAAAGATGAAAAGCAGAATATCGGGCATGGAAAAAGCAAAGGAGGCTGTCTTTTCAAGTACCGCTGTGGCATAACCGGCAAGCCGCTCCGATATTTTCTCACCAATAAGCTCAAGGTCGATACGCTTCACAAGGTCGGGATGGTCACTTAAAAGCTTCGAAATAAAATTATTAAAGGGCGTTAACACCTTTTCGGGAGAATCAATGATATTAAGAGCAAAAGACCTCACTTGACGCCAAAGACTTCGTAAAATAAGATAGATCACTCCGCTTGGGCATATATAAGCAAAGGCAGTGAACAAAAGCGCCGTCAAAGTCCTTGAAATTCCGAGAGCGTCAAAACGATGGATCAAGGGACGAAGAAGCAGAGTGGTAAAATAAGCAATCATGAAAGGCAAAACGAGGGGAATAAGATACTTCCCAAAAAGCACAAGAGTAAATATTATGGATAGAATGAAGAAAAAGACTAATATATACTTTTTCAAAAAAGAATAGGACATAATATAGATAAACCTCCCGCTTTTATATATAATATCCCCGCTTTCATAAAATATCCCCTTCCCCGAGCATTTTTTGATGATTCTATGTATTTTGTCATTCAGCACAAATTCACACACTCTTTTTT
>JAZQRT010000143.1:0-8964 GCA_045629725.1 Eubacteriales bacterium
CAACGGCAAAAATGTGCGGCAGAATATCCCTCAACCCTTTTAAGCATTTCGACCTTATCGGAACGATATCGATGATCGTTCTCGGCATCGGTTGGGCAAAGCCCGTGCCGATAAACACAAGATATTTCAAAAATCAGAAAAAGGGCATGGCTCTTTCAGCCGCGGCAGGACCTATATCAAACCTGCTCCTTGCCCTCATCTCAATACTTCTTTTGAGGGCTTTTGATATCATCATCTTCGGCGGTATTTATTATTCTGCAATTTCGGGTTCCTATTCTCTGGCAGATATTGCTCCCTCCCTTATGTTGGAATCAAGCCTTGCTCTTGCCGATAAATTAAAGGTAGTTTTAATGTTCTTTCTCGAAATGTCGGCAATTCTCAATATATCTCTTGCCATCTTCAACCTGATTCCCGTCCCACCCTTTGACGGATCGAGGATCGCATTTGCCGTTCTTCCGGATAATATTTATTTCGGAATCATGAAATACGAGCGCATTATTATGCTTGTTTTCATTTTCCTTTTCTATCAGTTCGGAAGCGGATTTTCATATCTTGTAAACGGAGTATTCGACAGAATTTATTCCCTTCTTTCCCTTGCAACCTCATTTTTGGTTTGAGTGAGGGATATAAACCGCGAATTTACCCAAAATTCGACAAACTAACAATTATACCTGTAGGGGCGCTATCCTTCGTCCAAAAACATACATCGCACACAAATTACCCATATTTCGCGGAGGCTCCCTCCGAGAGGGAGCTGGCGCGGAGCGACTGAGGGAGAGTGCGAGACGTTACTTTTTTTGCTGATTTTATTGTAAACGAACTCATCAAACGAGGGGGCAAGGTGCCTGCTTTCATTTGCGTTGCGCGGGCTCCCCCCTTCCCCCCTCCCGGAGTGGGGCTTTTTCGCGCACGAATTTACCCTTGATTTGCCGAAACACCCCATATTCGGTAGGGGAGGGGCTTGCTCCTCCCGAAAAGAAACGCGTATGACGGGTCGTCGAAGGCGCCGACCCCTACCGAATAACGAACAGCGGCACAAATAAAATCTAACAAAAAATCCTTTTATTAAAAGTTTTTGAAGGGTTCGGGAAACTTTTTACAAAAAGTTTCCTGAGAAAGAAAAAACATAAAAATGATAACGACAGATACGAACAACAAATTAAATTTCAGGCTTGAGGTATACGAGGGTCCCCTTGATCTTCTTCTTGCACTGATCGCCAAAAACAAGGTCAGCATATACGATATCCCCATCGCGCTGATATTTGAGCAATATATGGAATACATTGACGCCATGCGTGAGATGGACATGGAGCTTGCGGGAGAATTCATCAATATGGCAGCAGAGCTTATGCTGATAAAAAGCCGAATGATACTTCCCAAGGCCAAAAAAGACGGTGAGGAGGAAGACCCCCGAGCCGCTCTTGCCGCAGCCCTTATTGCATACAAAAGAGCAAAGATGGCAGCCTCGCCCCTTGCCGCGCTTTACAGTGAATACAGCGGACGCACCGTTAAGGAAACAGACGAGATCGACGTTGACAACTCCTTCGTTGCTCCCCACGAGCTTGATATGCTTGTTAAGGCCTTTGACAGAATTGCAAAACGCCAAAGGCTTATGGAGGAATCCCGAAACGCACAGGTGGAATCCAGCCTTAACACCATTGTGGTAAACAAAATAACTCCCATCGACGTAAAGGTAGTATCAATACTCAGGGGACTTAAAAGAGAAGGTCCCACGGACTTCGAAAAGATCATTATGAGAAGCAAGAACCGATCGGACATCGTTGCCATCTTCCTTGCTACCCTTCAGCTCATGGCAAAAAGACTTATATACATAAAAGAGCTTGACGGGAATAATATTCCAATTTTGGAGATAAACTATGACAGAGAACGAAAAAATGACAATGACTCCCGAGACACAGAGTGAGGGAGCGGTTATATATGACGAGGACGAGCTCGGACGAGCCCTTGAAGCGGTGCTTTTTGCCGCAGGATACCCCGTGGAGATAGACAAGCTCTGCAAGGTGTTTTCAAGGGACAAGCGTGACATGAGGCGCTTCCTTACAAGCCATAGTCTTAAATTCAATTCCATGGACCTTGGAATTATGATGCTTGTATTTGATGAAAGCGTTCAGCTCTGCACCCGAGAGGAATACAAGGACTATATAAGACAGACCCTCGGCATTAAAATGAGCGGTAAGCTTTCCGCATCAAGCCTTGAGGTTCTTGCCATCGTGGCATATAATCAGCCTGTAACCAAGGCGTTTATCGAGCAGGTCAGAGGGGTGGATTGCTCCTATGCCATCACTTCCCTTTCGGACAAGGGGCTTATCGAATCCCGCGACCGTCTTGAGGTACCCGGCAGACCCATGCTTTATTCCACAACGGACACCTTTCTCCGCGTATTCGGCATAAATGACCTTTCAGAGCTTCCGAACGTGGATTTCAAGGAAGAAGAAGGCGAAAAGCCCGTGGACGGAGAACAAACAGAATTTGTAATTTAACCGAAGGAGAGTGATAGAAATGAAAGGATGGATAATTTTCGGAGCCATCGTTTTGTTTTTCGTACTGCTTTCCTTTATAAAAATAGGCGTGGTCATCGGTTACAAAAAAGACTTCAGCCTCGCCATCAAGCTGTTATTTTTTAAGATAAAGATACTTCCCGCCAAGGAGAAAAAGCTGAATCTTAAAAATTATACAAAGAAAAAGGTAGAAGCGGCAGAAGCAGCCGAAAAACTGAAAAAAGATAAAAAAGATAAAAAGAAGAAAGAAAAAAAGGAAAAAAAGGCGCAGGAGAAGCAGCTTAAAAAGGATCTTGAAAAAGCAGGAAAGGCTCCCCCTAAAAAGAAGCTTTCCGTGAAAATACAGGATACCGTCACTCTTGTCAAGGTCATTCTTGACGTGGTGAAGATACTTTTTTCCAAGCTCTTTGGTTATATCAAAACCGAGATAAGATCCTTGAAGATCGCCATCGGAGGTAAGGACCCATCACAGACCGCACTTATCTACGGCGGGACCATGGCCGGTGTCACCGCACTTCTGGAGTTTCTTGACGGACACTCGGAATTAAAGATCAAAGACCGAGATGCCCTTGCCGTAATTCCCGATTTTCCATGCCACGGCTTTGAAGCGGATATAGATATGACCATCTCCTTCCGAGTATGGCAGATATTCGGAATGATAATCCCCCCCATCGTCCGCGCGGCAAAGCATTTTATCCCCAAGCTTTTGAAGGATAACAAAAACAAAACCCCTAAAAAGGATCAAAAAGCAACTACCGCAACAAGCGCAACCACAAAGTAAACAATACCCGTCAGTATACGGGAATAGTAATAAACATAATTTTTGGAGGACATAACAATGTCAGAGAAACTTAACGATATGATAAAATCATCACTTTCATCCATCAAGGATATTGTAAGCTGTGATACGATCATGGGAACACCCATGCACATGCCTCAGGGTACCACAATTATCCCCGTTTCAAAGGTAACTGTAGGTTACGCATCGGGCGGCCTTGATTATTTCAGCAAGAACCTTCCCGCAGAAAAGGTTACTCCCGCAGACAAGCCCCTCGGATTTGGAGGCGGCGGCGGAACAGGCGTTACAGTTGTTCCCGTTGGCTTCCTCATAATCGAAAAGGACGGCAGCGTTGAGCTTCTCAGCGTTGAGGCTTCCAACCACATTCCCACCGCAGTGAGCATTCTTGATACGGTTCTCGATTTTGCAGAGCGCTCTCCCGAGATCGTTGAAAGAGTAAAGAACATCTTTGCAGGCAGCGGCAAGAAAAAGGAAGAAGCTCCCGCAGAAGAAGCAGAAGCACCCGCCGAGGTTCCCGCAGAAACACCTGCAGAGTAATTTACCTTTTTTGTAAAAAAGGTAAGTGGGAAAACTTTAATAAAAGTTTTTTATATTTAATTTTATTTGTGCCGTGCCCGAATGGTTGTAGGGAACGGTGTCCCCGACGGTCCAAAACAATAAACACACGCAAAAAGCCATCATAAATAAAACGCCCATCTCATAAAATTAAAAAAAGCTTAATTTTAGGATGGGTTTTAAATGTTAAAAAGATTATTTTGCGGAATTATAGCGCTTTTCATGGCATTTTTGCCTTCATCGGAGGCAGAATCATCACCAACATATTCGCCATCCTTGCAAGACAAAACCATTTCTCTTGCCGAAAAGGTTTCCGGCTGTCCACACACGGGCGGCGCGGCGGCGTATCTCATGAACTATGAAAGCGGAATGGAATTATATGCGGAAAACGCGGACACTCCCCTTCCCATGGCAAGCACCACAAAGCTCATGACCGCCATCATCGTGTCGGAAACGCTTGACTTTGAAAAGACCGTTACCGTCAAAAAGGAAAGCGTCGGTATTGAGGGAAGCTCCATATATCTTTTTGAGGGTGAAAAGATAAGCGTAAAGACCCTCATGTATGCCCTGCTCCTTGAAAGCGCAAACGATGCCGCCACCGCCCTTGCCATTGAATGTGCGGGCAGTGTGGAAAGCTTTGCCCTGCTTATGAACAAAAAGGCTCGGGACATGGGACTTAAAAGCACCCATTTTACAAATCCCCACGGACTTGATGACGAAGAACACTATACCACAGCCCGCGAGCTTGCCCTTATCGCCGCCGAGGCGCTGAGGGACGAAAGGATTGCACAGATCGTTGCAACTAAATCCTACCGCGCAAAGGTTGAAAAGGGTGAGGAAAGCTACCGACACATGACCAACCACAACCGTCTGCTTTATACGTACGACGGCGCCATCGGCATGAAAACGGGCTTCACCAAGCGCACGGGGCGTTGCCTTGTCAGCGCCGCAAAAAGGGACGGAATGACGCTCATCGCCGTGACCTTGAATACTGCGGGAGATTGGCAGGTCCACCGAAATATGCTTGATTTCGGCTTTGAAAACTATAAGATAATAAATATTGCAGAAAAAAACGAAATTACTTACAAAATTGAATGTACGGGCGGGACTTCAGGGGAAATAACAGTTACAAATTTACGGACATTTTCCGTTTTTGTGAATCGGGATTTTCAAAAGGAGCAGATCCGCCTTGAATCAAAGGTCATTCGCCCGTTGTTTGCGCCCATAAAGGAAAACACCGCCATTGGCACGGTGAGCGTATATCTCGGCGATGAAACGCTTTGGGATATCCCCCTTGTTTCAATGGACGATGTCCCAAAAAAAGAAACAAAACAAGGAATTATCAGTAAAATAAAGGACTATTTTTCACGGGAATAATTATGAAAGACACAAGATTACAAAAATACGTTTCCGACTGCGGACTTATGTCACGCAGAAGCGCGGAAAAAGAAATTGAGCTTGGGCACTTTACCATAAACGGTGTGAGGGCAGAGATTGGAGATAAGGTAGACCCCGAAAACGACGTTGTTGAATACAAGGGAAAGCCCATATTTAATGATAAGCCCCACGGATATACCTATATCATTCTCAATAAGCCCAAGGGGTACATCACCTCCATGTCCGATGAAAAGGGCAGAAAATGCGTAACGGAGCTTGTTCAAGATGTGGGTGTCCGTGTTTACCCCGTAGGACGCCTTGACTACAACTCCGAGGGTCTGCTTATCTTGACCGATGACGGCGCATTTACGGAATATATGACTCACCCCCGCCACGAGATACCAAAGATCTATCACGTCCGCACCAAAGGCGACCTTACTGACGAGGAGCTTTCAAGGCTCAGTGCTCCCATGCGTATCGACGGACGTGAGATCATGCCCGTTAACTGCAAGGTGATCGAAAGAAAGCACACCTCAACAGTTATTGAAATGACACTTTTTGAGGGCAGAAACCGCCAGATCAGAAAAATGTGTGAGCAAGTGGGACTTACCATACGCTCCCTCAAGCGCGTTGCTATCGGAAACATCACCCTTGCAGACCTTGGTGTAGGCAAGTGGAGATTGCTGACTGCCGCACAGGTGAAATACCTTATGGGTAAAAAATGATGGATCTCACGGATTTTTCAGATAAGCTCCTTAAACTTCAAGGGCTTATTGACAACTCAAACCGTATCGTATTTTTCGGAGGCGCAGGAGTTTCAACGGAGAGTGGGATCAAGGATTTCCGTTCCAAGGACGGGCTTTACAACGAAAAGTACAAATACCCTCCCGAAACTATCCTCAGCCACAGCTTTTTCATGAGGCATACCGAGGAATTCTATGATTTCTACCGCGATAAATTGATGATCTCGGGAGTTTTGCCCAACGTCACACACAATTTTCTTTCTGACCTTGAAAGGGCAGGCAAGCTTTCTGCCGTTGTAACTCAAAATATTGACGGTCTTCACAGCGCCGCAGGAAGCAAAAGAGTATACGAGCTTCACGGCTCGCTGCTTCGGAATTACTGTATGAAGTGCGGTAAATTCTTTGACGAAAAGTACATTTATTCCCACGGGGGCGTTCCAAGATGTGACGATTGCGGGGGAATTATCAAGCCGGACGTGGTCCTTTACGAGGAACAGCTTGACGATGATACGGTCATCGGCGCGGTAAACAGTATTGCCGATGCCGACCTCCTTATCGTTGGAGGAACCTCCCTTGCAGTATACCCTGCCGCAGGGCTTATCAGGTACTATTCGGGCAAGGATATGGTGCTCATTAACCGAGATCCCACGCCCTACGACCACTTTGCCACCCTTGTCATTAACGATTCTCTTGGCAAGGTTTTCGGAAGCTTAAGGGTTTGAGAATTTTAATGGAATATTTATTTCGGGGAGGAAACTTTTGAAATGGTTCCTTCCCCGTTTCTGTCCCGCTTTTTTGTAAAAAACTTTAATAAAAGCTTTATATTGATTGTATTTTTGCCTGTATTTACTCTTAAAGCAGGAGATAATTCCCCCAACCATGGATGATTTGTGCACGGAGTATGTTTTGGTATGACAAAGCCCTTCCATACAAAAAACCACCGAATGCTCGGTGGTTTTATTTTATATAAGGTGTCTTACACCTCGATTATCTTGAGATTTGGATTCCTTGTTTTCAAAAAAAGCTTTAACTCCTCGGCACTTCCCTCCTCAAATCCGTTTTTATCAACTACAAGAGCAGCAAAAGACGAAAAGTAAATCAAAACAAGTCCGTTTTTGTCAACTACCTTTTTAACCTTGTCATAGGAGAATTTTTTTATTTTTGCTTTCGATCTGTTGGTCACCGTTTGTGTAATTTGTTCCTCTGTAAATTCACAAATACAATCCTGTTCCCTAAAAAAACAAGCAGCAACGTCAATTATACAAACATATATGCAAAGAAATACAGCTGAAATCAAAATAGTACCATAATCTATCAAAAGCACTCCAAAACTCGCCATATTTCCCTCTATAATCGTAATAATTAACATGTGAGGAAACAAGCTGAAACATATGAAGCAACCGGCAAGTCCTATGGTGCCAACAATCATAATAAATCTTGTCCAAAAAGGGTTCAAGCTGTTATGTATTCTATTAAATTCTATGTACTTTTCCTTTGATATAAAGGTCTTTGCCACCATTTTCATATAATTCTCCTTAAGAAACAGGTCGGAAACCCGTAGGAAACCGACCTATTTTCACAGTTTTATTCACCCTTCGGCTTGCCCATATATTCAAGCCATACCTGCCATTCGTTTGCAGGAATCATGCTGATAACGTCCTTATTTGCAAACTCGGAAACCTTGGTATAGAAAAGCTCGCACTTTTCGTACTTGGTTGAAGGGATAGTAACGTAATCGGCAGTTCCCTTCTTGGTTCTGTTTTCCATAAACCAGTGGTAAGTCTGCTTGAAGGGCTCCCAGCCGATCTCCTTCTGAATAAGGATCATACGGTATGCCGCGCCGTAGAAGGTATATTTATTCGTCTTTGAAATATCCTTTCCAAGGGAGAGATACGCATCCTCGATGTTATCATAGGTGAAAACGTCACTAACCGCAAACTCGGAGGGGATCGCAGAAAGTCCGTTCTTTTCAAGACAGTAAGCAAGCTTAAAGTCCGTCATCGCTTCGGTCTCGAAGTACCAATCCGCGCCGATATCAAACATATGTCCCATTTCGTGCATGATGGCGAAGTTTACGTCATTTGCCTCGTCGCCTCTTGCAATAAGCTCGTTAATATCGGTAACGTACCACGTAGATACACCGCCGAATTTATTGCTCTTTGCACCGTATGAAATGGTGATGGTATTGTATCCGCTTGTAACGTAAGCCATATAGTCACAGCTTGCATAAGCCTTGACAACTATATTTTCGTAAGGGATATAGTTTGTAAGCTCGATGAATGAATAGTAGCAATCCTCAACGTCATTTGCCCACTTTTGTGCTCTTTCGTCTGTAAAGTAGGCTCTCTTTTTATCAGGAGTAACGATGAATTCCTTCTTCATGTTGGGAGGAAGACGGAGAACGATCTTACCGCCGTCGGAGATGTACTGCAAAAACTGCTTTGTTTCACGCTTGACCATCTCGATCTTGAAGCCTGTAAACTTTTTCTCCTCAGCCTTTCTCATAACGATCTTGCCGTCCTCATAGGAGGCATAGAACTTTGTGGGGTTGGAGCTAAGGTCGGTGGAGGTATAGAGCACCATTTTATAGGTACCGTCCGCATTTTCCTCGAAATACCATCTTATCGCCGCGGAGCTGTCCTGTGTTGTCTTTTTTGAGCTTCCCGTATATCTGAGACGGGAGTTTGCATATACTGTCTCGCCGGACTTCATGCTGTAAATATAGGATGAGGGGATTCCAACAACGTGATATACGTCATCGTTGGGGGAGATGGTATAGCTGGGATTATTTCCCGTTGTCTGATAAATGATGGTGAAAAGATTGTCCTTATCCTCAGTTGAGATGAAAAGGGGCTTATCGTTGTTTACATCGTGGTCTGAAAGCGCAAAGGCAAGATTTCCCTCAACTCCGGGAATGGATATCTTATACTGACCAACGGGGAAAACTCCAAGCTCCTCCTCGGTCATTCCC
>JAZQRT010000144.1:0-8745 GCA_045629725.1 Eubacteriales bacterium
CTCCTTGAATCCAAGGGATACGATCCCCTTGCGTACCGTATGTTCTGCCTTGGCTCACAGAACGACATGGCTACGATCCGACTTATGAGCACTCAATGTGCCAGCCGGGATAACCGACACCCCAAGGGCTGTCCCACTTGAGCTCCTGATCGTCAAACTTTGATTTTGTAAACCACAAAACGAAGTCCGCCTTGTTGCGTTTGTTATCGTCAGCCTCAACGCCTTCTCTTACGCCTACCTCAAGGTCCTCCTCGTTGAAGTTGTGGAAAACGTAGTATTCCTTGAGCTTGGATGTGTCAAAGTAAATGTTTCCGCCCGCTTCATAGGCATATCCCTTATCGATGAGCGCGGAAATTACCTTGATGAACTCGTCAATACAGCCCGTTGCAGGTTCAACCACATCGGGAGTCTTGATATTGAGCTTTTTGCAGTCCTCGAAAAATGCGTCGGTATAATACTTTGCAATTTCAAGAACGGTCTTATTTTCTCGTTTTGCGCCCTTGAGCATCTTATCCTCACCCGTATCTGCGTCTGAGGAAAGGTGTCCAACGTCGGTAATGTTCATAACTCTTGTAACGTCATAGCCGTCATAACGCAGATAACGCTCAAGAACGTCCTCCATGATATACGAACGGAGGTTGCCTATGTGAGCAAAATGATATACCGTAGGTCCGCAGGTATACATTTTTACCTTTCCGGGCTCTATGGGTACGAATTCTTCTTTTTTTCTTGTCAGTGAATTATAAAGCTTCATTTTAAATTCCTTCTTGAAATTTACGGTTTTGTTTGTGTTGAGAGTCTTAAGCCTCGCCTGAAAGCTCTGCAAGCTTTTTCTCTGCTGCGAGAAGTCGGATATTCAAGCGGCAGAATTCCTGAGAAACAGGGTCGGGGATGTGGACTTGGTCAAGGTCATTGACCTTCATGTTGTTTTGTCTTACAACTCTTGCGGGAATACCCACAGCCGTTGAATTTTTCGGAATGTTGGAAAGCACCACGGCTCCTGCGGCAATCTTGGAATTATCTCCGATCTCAACAGGTCCAAGAACCTTTGCTCCTGCGCCTACCATAACGCCGTTTCCGAGCGTGGGGTGACGCTTACCTGTCTGCTTACCCGTACCTCCGAGAGTTACCCCTTGGTATATGGTGCAGTCATCTCCGATTATTGTTGTTTCGCCGATAACGACTCCGCTTCCGTGGTCAATAAAAAGTCCTCTGCCGATGGTGGCGCCGGGGTGTATCTCTATACCCGTGAGGAATTTTGTGAATTGGCTGAGAGCTCTTGCCGACAAAACAAAATGGTTTTGGTGGAGAAAATGAGCCACTCTGTATGCCATCACGGCGTGAAGTCCCGAATAAAGGGTGAGGACCTCAAAAAGGCTGGTCGCCGCAGGGTCTCTCTCTTTTATTCCCTGTATATCGTGGCGTATTTTGTCAAATTCCTGAGAAATTACACTTTTGTCCGAGGGACATAGGTGATCGTCGGAGTCGTCAGAGTCTCCGTCTTCTTCCTCACCGCATGCCTCAGTAACCTCTTCAACTACTTCCTCAGCAACTTCCTCAATCGCTTCTGCAGCCTTTGTTGCAACACTTGCGGAAATGATGCCGGCACTTTCCTTTACTGCGGACTTGAAAGCCTCAACTGCCTTGCCTGCTGCACCTGCGATAACCTTACCTGCCTCGCATGTTGCGCCGCCGATAGCCTTTGCCTTAACCTTAACGTCCGCTGTCTTGCACTTTACTGTATCGTTTGCAAGCTTTGCCTTTTCAGCAGCCTTTGCCTTTGCTTCCTGGGACTTTGTCTTAACTGTTCCTGTAGCCTCTGTTGCCTTCTGGCAAACCTGAGTCTTAACACCCTCTACCTTTGTGGGCACTGCTGCGCAAAAGCCCTCAACAAAATCTGCTACCTTGAGCATTGTTCTTTCGATGTCGTGCTTTTCGGGAATTGATACATTGAAATTAACGTTGATTTTCTTCATGGTTAGATCTCCTTTGATATATATACCTGTATTATTTTTTTGTTTTGGTGCAGGCTCCGAAAATGCCCTGCCTTCATCCTATTATATTACATTTTATTTCATTTGTAAATAGTATTTTGTAAATTTAATTATAAAATATACCGATTATGTTTACTTTTTGTTTATTGACAGTGGGGCTTACATGGTTTATAATGAATGCAAAAGCCGAAATGGTGCCGCTGACACTGTTTCGAAGCCAAGTCTGTGACTTGACAGCATTTTTTTGAGAAATTAACAGATCTCTGGAGGAGATAGGATTGAATAATTACGGATTTTTTGCCTTGGCGTTCAGACAAAAATATATAAAACGCTGGGGACTTATGTATAATATAACAGAAGAAACCCTTTCCGAGCATGCCTGCGAGGTGGCGATCGTTGCCCATGCTCTTGCGCTTATCGGAAACAGATATTACGGAAAAAACTATAATTCGGACAGGATCGCGGCACTGGGCATATATCATGACGTTCCCGAGGTATACACAGGGGACCTTCCCACGCCTATAAAATATTTTAATACCACCTCAAAGGAAAGCTACCGCGAGATAGAAAAGAAAGCCATGGAAATTCTTCTTTCCAAGCTTCCCGAGGAGCTCCGTGAGGATTACAGAGAGATATTTTACTACGAGGAATATGATCCCGATGCGAAGAAGCTTATTAAGGCGGCGGATAAGATCTGCGCTTATATAAAATGTCTTGATGAGGAAAGATGCGGAAATAACGAGTTTTCCTCTGCCAAAAAGACGCTCCTTTCCGCTCTTGACGAGCTTGATTGCAGTGAGGCAAATTTCTTTATGGAGCACTTTTTGTCCTCCTTCAATATGACGCTGGACGAGCTCCAGAACTAAGATTTACAGGAGTTAAGAATGAAAAAAGTTTCGGCAATATTTACTTTGATATTTATTATATGCCTCGTATTTGCGGGATGCTCTCCCGATGATGGATCGGGGCTTGATATACCCGCTGTTACCGTGACGGGCAGCGAGGGGGTTGTCTTTTCCAATTCCGAGGATATCGTTTTTGGAGGCAAGTCCCTGTCGGGAACCTTGACCCTTTCAAACACTTCCAAATTATCCCTCACTTTGAAAATTACTTATATTGCAGACGAGGGAGAGAAAAAAAGCATCCGCGCCTCTCTTGAAGGCGGTGCATCATGCGACGTTGAGCTTGAGGGCACAGGAGAGCTTTTTGGAGTTGGAGTCATTTATACCGACGATAAAACACAGGAAAACATTTCACTGAACTATCCTGCTCACCCCGCGGCATTTAACGAGGCTCTTTCTGTGGAGGGCGAGGGCTCCCACATTGTTCTCGGATTTGAACTCGGGGAGGAGATAACAAGGATAGAAAGACCTGTGACTCTTATCCTTGAGGAGGATCTATCCTCGGATATCGTTTATTGCGCAGGCGATTTTGAGGGCAAGATCGTGATCGACGAGGAAGACGGCGACCTCGAGCCCAAAAAGTTCTTTGCTGAGGGAGAGGGCATCGTCCTTGACATGCCCAGACTTAAGCATGTGGAGGCAAACCCCACCTATTACCTCAGAGTCAAGATATATAACAGCCGTGAGCTTGAAAACGGAAGGATCACACTTACCACCCTTGACGAATGGAATGATCTTTATTCCGAGGATAAGCTTCCGAATCTCTATAAAAACGATACTCTTATCTTTTCCGGAGATTATACACTTCCCGCAGGTATTACCCTTGAGGGAGAGCACTCCGTAAGCTTTGAAAAGGGTGTGGTGCTTGAGGGTGCGATAAAGATCAAGACCTCGGAAAAGGCAACTCTTTCCTTTTCGGCTGATAAAAAATCAACCCTTCCCGACTATCCTGTCGACCTTGAGGGTGAAAACGTAGATGTTTTATGGGATATTCCGAGAAACAATGGCGTTACCATGTATGATATCGCAAAGCACCTCGGGGCGCTTACCGTAAACGGTAAAACTGCCGAAAGCTATGCTCTCGGAGGGGACGGCTCCTCCAAGCTTACCTCCGTCACTCTTCATGCAACGGAGAACCGCAACATTACCAAGACGATCGTATGGAAGGCGGACGGATATACGCTGAGAGCCACTATTGATTGCGTTGCAGACCCTTATACCTTGAAGGACGCGGTTTTGCAGTGCGTTGTCACAGGCGGGGGAAGCGTTGAATTTGACGATAACGTAAAGGGCGAAAAGGGAGGAGTAAATCTCCTTGCGGCATCGGGATGCTATGTCACGGTTACCGATAAAAACGGCGAGAGCGTGAGATATCTTATCGAAACCGAATACGTACCCTCACCCCTTCCCATCGTTGTTATCGAGGTTGAGGACGGCAAGGACGTGGAATCGAACGAGGCTTACCAGAACGCAACGATATATATGACCACCGATGGCTCGGAGTATGAGTCCATTGGAGAGTCGAGCATTCAGATAAGAGGCAGAGGGCACTCCACTTGGAAATGGGAGAAAAAGCCCTATAAGATCAAGTTCGACAAAAAGACGTCGCTTTTCGGGCTTGAAGCCAATAAGGATTGGACACTTCTTGCAAACTATACGGACAAATCCTTGATCCGTAACTACGTTGCCATGGAGGGTGCAAAATTGCTGTCCTTTGCCTATACGCCCAGCCAGTTCCCCGTGGACGTTTTTGTGAACGGCGAATACGTGGGCATTTATACAATGGGAGAGCAGCTTGAGACCAAGGACGGCAGAGTTGAGCTTACGGATAACGGCAGCGAGGTGGATACGGGATATTTCCTTGAGATCGGCGGAACGAGCTCGGAGGACGTTTGGAACGAGACCTGCTTCTATACCACTCTTTGCAAATACGTAAAGGTCAAGGCTCCCGACAGCGATACACTCACTAAAGATCAGGTGGCGTATATCAGGGAATACGTAAAGAAAGCCGATGAAGCCGTAATGAAGGGCGAGGGGTATGAGGAATATATCGATCTTCAGGCGCTCATTGATTGGGTCATTGTCCACGAGCTTTATTATAATATCGACTGCGCCTTCAGAAGAAGCTGTTATTTTACAAAGGATGCGGGCGGAAAGCTTACAATGGGTCCCGTTTGGGATTTTGACAACGCCTTCGGGAACTTCTGGAAGGATGATAAGACCTATTCCACCTGGGCAACGGCGGATTCAACCACGGGATATATTTGGGATAACTGGATGAGCTATCTTATAACCTATCCCGAGTTCAGAGAAAAATTCCGCGCGCGCTGGGACGAGGTCAAATACGAGCTTCTGGAGGAGCTTCTTTCCTCCATTGACGAGGGATATGATCTTTGCAAACGCTCGGCGGCTTATAATTTTGAGGTGTGGGATATTCTTGACAGACGCGTGGGATGTCAGGATTCATCCATAAAGAAGTACAACACATATGAAAAGCAGATAGATTATTTCCGCTCGTTTATTAAGACCAGATGGAAATGGATGGACGAGAATATATAAGGACCCGTGAGGCTGAAGATCAAAATTGAATATAAATGTTTTTTGAATATAAAAAAGTGGCAAATGAACAGTAAAAATTTCAAAAAACTATTGAAAAATGGAAAAAAATGTGTTAGTATACTCGGTGATGAATAATAATATAAATAAAATGCCGCCCTTGAGGTAAAATTAAGGGTATGGCAATAATATGGAGGAAATTATGGCAATGTACAACAAAAAGAGCATTGAAGACGTAGAAGTTGCCGGCAAGAGAGTTCTTGTTCGTTGCGATTTTAACGTACCTATGAAGGATGGAGTTATCACAAGGGATAAGAGCAGTGTTGAGGCACTCCCCACAATCAAGTATCTTCTGTCACAGGGCGCAAGAGTAATTCTTTGCTCACACATGGGCAAGCCCAAGGGACAGGTTGTTGCAAAATACTCACTCGCTCCCGTTGCAGCTCGTCTTTCCGAGCTTCTCGGAATCAACGTAGCTCTTGCAGCTGACACAACAGGCGAGGATGCAAAGGCTAAGGCTGCTGCTCTCAAGGACGGAGAGGCTATGCTTCTTGAGAACGTTCGTTTCGACATCAGAGAAGAAAAGAACGATCCTACAATGGCAAAGGAGCTTGCTGACCTTGCAGAGGTTTACGTAAACGACGCATTCGGTACAGCACACAGAGCACACGCTTCCACAGCAGGTGTTGCAGATTACCTTCCTGCAGTATGCGGATACCTTATCGGTAAGGAGATCGGCATCATGGGTAAGGCTCTTTCCAATCCCGAAAGACCTTTCGTTGCTATTCTCGGCGGAGCAAAGGTACAGGACAAGCTCAGCGTAATCAACAACCTTCTCACAAAGGTAGATACACTTATCATCGGCGGTGGAATGGCATACACATTCCTCGCAGCACAGGGCAAGGCAACAGGTCTTTCTCTCCTTGACGAGTCAAAGATCGACTACTGCCGCGATATGCTTGCAAAGGCTGAGGCTCAGGGCGTTAAGATCCTTCTCCCTGTTGACACAGTAGTTGCAAAGGAATTCCCCAATCCTATCGACGCTGAGATCGAAACAACAACAGTATGCTCATGCTGCATTCCCGCAGACCAGATGGGTCTTGATATCGGTGAAAAGACTGCAGAGCTCTATGCTGACGCAGTTAAGTCCGCTAAGACAGTTGTATGGAACGGACCTATGGGCGTATTTGAGAACCCCATACTTGCAAAGGGTACTATCGCAGTAGCTCAGGCACTTGCTGACAGCGAGGCTACAACTATCGTTGGAGGCGGCGACTCTGCAGCAGCTTGCGAGCAGCTCGGATTTGCTTCCAAGATCACACACATTTCTACAGGCGGCGGAGCTTCTCTTGAATTCCTCGAGGGACTTGAGCTTCCCGGTATTGCTTGCCTTAACGACAAGGAATAATTTTAAAGACGTTATTAACTCGGAACCTCATTTTCGGGGTTCCGTTAATAAAATAAAAGATATAGAGATTTTAAGGAGACACATAAAATATGGGTAACAGAAGAAAGAGAACGGTTATCGCCGGAAACTGGAAGATGAATATGACACCTTCTCAGGCGAAGGAACTCGTTTCACAGATCTACAACAAGGTAAAGGGAAGAAAGGCTTGCGACATCGTTGTTTGCGTACCTTACGTTGATATTCCCGTTGTAGCATCCATGGTTAAGGGCTCTATCATTAAGATCGGTGCTCAGAACGTACACTATGAAAAGAGCGGAGCATTCACAGGAGAAATTTCTGCAGATATGCTCAAGGAATGCGGAGTACAGTACGTAATCGTTGGTCACAGCGAGAGAAGACAGTATTTCGGCGAGACAGACAAGACAGTAAACCTCCGTACACTTGCAGCGCTTGAAGCAGGTCTTCGCGTAATCGTTTGCGTTGGTGAAACTCTTGCAGACCGTGAATCTGAAATCACACGCGAGGTAGTTGCCCGCCAGACAAAGCTTGCTCTTGAAAACGTAACAGCAGAGCAGATGAAGAACGTTATTATCGCATACGAGCCTGTTTGGGCAATCGGAACAGGTAAGACTGCAACAAACGAGCAGGCAAACGAAGTTTGCGGAATCATCCGTCAGGTTATCGCTGACAAGTACGGCAAGGTTCTTGCTAAGTCAACTGTGATCCAGTACGGCGGAAGCATGAACGCTAAGAATGCAGAGGGACTTCTTTCCATGAACCACATTGATGGAGGTCTTATCGGTGGTGCTTCTCTTAAGCCCGATGACTTTGCAACAATCGTTCTTGCAGCTCAGTAATCAAAGACTTTAAATCTTGAGGGAAGTTTTGTAATTTCCCTCAATTTTTGTATCTTGGGTATGCTCTGTGTGCCGATCGTACCGCGAATAACGAACAGGGGCATAAATAAAATGGTTTTGTTTCCATTTAACGGACGAAGGGTGGCGCCCCTACAACGCAAAAAAAGAAGCGTGACGCTTTGCCTTAATAATGAATAGAGGCACAAATAAAATCAAATAAATAATTTCCTTTATAAAAGTTTTTTTGGCTTACCTTTTTTACAAAAAAGAAGCGTGACGCTTTGCCTTAATAATGAACAGAGGCACAAATTATATTAAATATAAAAAGGTCTTTATTAAAGTTTTTGGCTTACCTTTTTTACAAAAAAAGCGTGACGCTTTGCCCAAATAATAAACAGAGGCACAAATAAAATCAAATAAATAATTTCCTTTATTAAAGTTTTTTGGCTTACCTTTTTTACAAAAAAGGTAAGTGGGGCAGAGCCATGAGGAAATAAAAATTACACAAAGGTTGAAAAAATGAACAGATATAAAAAACTGATGACGAATTCGGGCTTGATAGCCATTGGTAATTTTGGCTCAAAGCTGATCGTATTCTTTCTGATAAGGTTTTATACGGCGTATCTGACAACGGAAATGTACAGTGTTGCAGAGCTTATAACACAGACTTCAAAGCTTATCATGCCTCTTGCGTCACTTGGTGTTGCAGATGCGGTGTTCAGATTTGCGCTTCCCGATATGTTTGGCGGAAAGTTTGGATTTTTAATTCCGTTGGCTATTTGTGCCGTTATATATTGTGGTGGACTATTTGTAAGTGGCATTGTGAAAGTTATTCTGAAAGGAAGAAATGCGGAGACTCCGCAGTAAGGAGAAAGTAATATGTCAAAGAAAAGTTTGTTAATTAAACTTGTAATATTCGTTGTTCTTTTTGCGATGGTTTTACCTGCTTTTAGTGCAAGAGTAAAGAATGAAAAGAAAAATAATGATGTGGTGATAGCGCTTAATTATAACGATGCTGAAATGATACT